>JAUVEQ010000132.1 GCA_030594725.1 Methanobacteriota archaeon | reverse complement strand
AGGACGGGTGGGCCGGGAATCTCTTGCCGGAGCTACTCATGCCGCAGTACCAGGCCTACCCGGTGGCCGTCCCCTCCAGGGAGAACGCGATCCCCTGGGAGATGTCAGAGGTCTGGATCGAACTGTTCTGCCAGTCCTGTTCGCCCCCATCGCAGGTGAAGGAGTGACCGACCAGGGGTGCGGTCAGGAAGTTCATCACGGACTCGCGCAACACCAGGTCCCCGTGGATGATGACATCACCGTTCAAGGTGACGTCGCTGTTCGAAAGGAGGGAGGAGTTACCAGCGTGGACCGTCCAGGAGGTGTTAGAGGAACCTGCGAGGACGATGCCACCAGCGGAGCAGTTCACGATGGTCCCGTCATGCAGCTCGATGTCCGAGTCCGTGAGCTTGTAGCCCTCGAAGGTGTTGTCCTCCATCCTGGTCGCCCAGGCAAGAACGGTCGAGGCCTCGTCTGCCTTGATACCGGCGACGTTCCCGTACAGGAACCCGTCGACGATAATGAGGTCCGAGGTGCCCTCGAGGAACACACCGCTGTTCGAGTTGCCGGTGAAGATGTCCCCGGTGGAGGTCATCTGGCAGTTCATTTTGAGACGGGCACCGAAGACGTTGTTCCGGAAGGTGTTGCCGCTGCTGGTGATCGTGACGTCGTTGACGGCTCTGATACCGTAGCGGGTCGACCCGGCGACCAGCGAATCCCTGATGGTCAGATCCGTCCAGTACTCGGCCGAGATGCCGTCCTGGCTCTGTCCACGGATGGTGCAGCCTACCACCTCGACGATCGGGTCGATCTCGATGAAGATACCATCGGAGTTCCCCTTGACGGTGGTGTTGGCTATGGTCGCGTTGCACCCGGTCCGTATGACCATCCCGTTGCGATTGTTCAGGACCTGGCACCCGTCCACGACGGCGTCCCCCCGCATGAACCAGGCGCCCTCGTAGCCGTTGTCCGCCAGGGTGCAGTCCCGGAGCGTCAAGTCGGAATCCTGTGCGTTGACCCCATGGCAAGTGCTGTTGGTGATGCTCGAATCCGTCACCGAGATGGTAGCGCCACGCAGGACCAGCCCATGGAGATTGCCGTCGATGGAGGTCCCGGATATGATGGCGTCGTCCGATGCGATGTACAGGCCCAATAGCTCGGCGCCCACCGAGGGTACGTAACCGCACTGGGTGATGAAGGAGTTGGAGATACGCAACGTGGTTCCCGACCAGACCTGGGCGAATATCGCTTTGGAGGGGGGAACGACCTTGATCGAGCTGGCATCTCCTGTGGTGGCCACCTGGCCATCTCCGTCCCGGACAGTTAGCGAGCCTCCGGTCTGGACCTCGAGGCCGTATTCTCCGTCCGAGCTGACGTGGAACCTGAGGGTGATGTTCTCTAGGGTGAGCGATCCCGTCGAGGTGACAGTGAGGTCGCCGTGTAGGTCGACGGTCTGGTCTGAGACGACGGTGGTGTCCGCAACGATCCAGTCCCCCGAAGCGGGGGGATCGGTCTGACCCGCGCTCCCACCTGCTAGGAGCAACAACAGGAGAAGGGACAGCATAGCGGTCGCGACAAAGGTGAAGATGTATCTATCGTGCATCCCAGGGGCCCTCCAGGAGGTAGTCTGCTAACTGTCCAGGCCCAGGGGGACTGGCATATAAATAGATTCATCTGATATTATCAACTGGGCGAATCGATAGGTCCGCTGGTCAGGATATCTGCTCCCTGTCCTCCGGTGGTCCCTCATCGGAGTCCTCATCGGAATCCTCCTCGTCCTCCTCCCAAGATCCCTCATCAGCCTCATCGTCGCCCTCTTGGAGGTCCGCTTCTGACTCTTTCTCCTCATCGTCAAGGTCCTCGACCTCGTCCTCGACCTCGTCCTCGTCCTCCCAGTCCTCCTGGGCCTCCGTCTTGGCGGCGGCCTCGCGGGCGGCCAGTGCCCGTGCCCTCATGGCCTCCTTCTTCCGCTTGGTGGCAGACAGGACCATCATCCATACCGCCAGGGAGGCGATAAGCGCCGCTCCCAGGATCAGGTAGGCCCAGTTGTCCTCCAACCAGCTGGGACCCTCGGGCTCGACCGGCGGAGGCGCCTCCGGCCTGAGGCGGTCGAAGTACAGCTCCTCGGTGGCCCTGTTCCCGGCCAGGTCGTCAACGGTGACCGTTACGGTGTGGTTACCCACCTGAGGCAGGGCGACCACCACGAAGAAGGAACCGTCGTCGTCGGCGATGACGTTGTAGGTCATGGTGTATCCACCGTATAGCACGAACACCACGACTGGCAGGCCAGGCTCCGTGGTGCCGGAGAGGTTCTGCTGGTCCTGGTAGGTCTGGACGTACTTGGGCGTGTCGATGATGAGGACAGGTGGAACGTTGTCCAGGGTGACAACCTGGACATCTGGTTCGGCCTCGTTACCGAGTACGTCCCTCGCCTCCACCGTGATGGTGTTCTCGCCCAACGTGAGGGTGATCTGGTAGGCGAAGGTGAGACCGCTCAAGGTCACCTCCACGCCGTTCACCGTCACGAGGGCATCCGGGTCGTTCACGCTTCCCTGCACGGTCACGATGTCATCGTTGGTGAATTCTGGCAGCCTCGCCACTTGCAGGGTCGGCGGGGTGCTGTCCCGCTCGATGATCAGGTTCGAGGTCCAGTTGTTGCCTGCCACGTCGACGGAGAAGATGAGCACGGGGTTCAGACCCTCCTCCAGGTCTAGGGTGGTGGTGAACCTGTCCGAGCCGTAGTACCCGTTCAAGAAGCCGTTGACGTAGATCGAGGCGTTCACCTCCTTGGTCCCCGAGAGCACGAACGTCGGCTCGTTGGTGATCCACGGCCCCTCTTGGTCCAAGATGACCTCGGGTGGGATGGTGTCCAGGGTGACGTTCCGCGTTTCCGTTCGGGAATTCCCGATGCCATCGGTGGCGATGATCACGATCGCGTTCCCACCCTCCTCCAGTTCCAGGGTGTGATTGAACGTACCATCGACCGAGACATCGACGACAACACCGTTCACCGTCACCTCAGCGCCGGGGTCGGACACCCCGATCACCAGCAGGCTGGTCTGGTTGGTGATATGCCCCTCCTCTGGGGCGAGCACTATCAGGTCAGGCGGCGCCGCGTCCAGCTCCACGGTCACCGAGTCAGTGTTGTGGTTGCCGATATTGTCGTAGACCTCGACCTCCACCACGTGGAACCCGTCCTCCAGGGTGAGATCGAAGGTCCATGCCTTCACTGCGGGCAGTTCCATCGGGGTCCAGTTGCCACCGTCCACACGATAGGCCATGGACCGGAGACCCTCGGTCTCGGTTATCACAGCGTCCCATGCCTCGCCCGTGAAGGTGATGGTATCGACATTGTGCAGCGAGCCGTCCTCCGGCGAGAGGATGACGAGCATGGGGGGGTAGTTGTCCAGGTCGAAGGTATGGTCCATCGAACCGTCCATCAATAGGGTGAAGGAGTCCTCGAGCCCCCCCAAGGTCACCGTGACGGTGTGGGGTGTGGTGATCACCTCGTCGGGGATGAGGGACCTCTCCCGGAGCTCGATCGTCTCGATCACGCCATCGGCTCCCGCATCGAGGTCGGTCTTCACAGGAAGTCCGTTGAGCTCGTTGATGGATACCCTCGCGTCCGAGAGGGGCGAGCCGTCGGAGAGGTACCGCAGGGTGAGGTTCAGGTACCAGAAGATGTTGACCGAGTTGAGGTTCGGCCCGATCGAGAAGTCCTGGCTGGACACAGAGTTGATCAGGTTCAGGATGGAGAGGTCCCTGAGCGCCGCGGTGAGCTCGCCAGGCGCCGGGGCCGAGACCCAGGTGTCCCTGAGGGAGATGGTGCTATTGGAAAGGTCGAAACCGGTCCCCGAGCCAAGATGGAACACGCCATCGGTTACCGACAGACTACCATCCGACCTGGCCACGACCGATACATCGCATCGCTCGATGAGCAGGCCGCGGATTTCCGCGCCCCCTATTCCCAGGGCACCATCGGTCACTATGCCGATCTGGCAGTCCCTGATGGAAATGTTTATGAAATTGGCCTTCGCCCTGCCTATCACCAGACCGACAATGGAGTCTCGGACCTCGATCTCCTCCACATCTCCGCTTCCCCCGATGAACAGCCCTAACTCCCGGGGTCCAGTCTTCAAGGTCCCCAGGTCCAGGAAGGTCGTCCACTTGAACGCGACCCGGGAACCGTCGTCCATGTGACCGATCCACTCGCCAGAGACAGGGCTGTCCATGGTCGAGTTGTAGATGTTCATCGTCCCGCGTCTGGCGGCCCGGAGGCCCGTGGGCACCCCTTGCCGGTTCTCGAAGGAGAGATGGCAGGACTCTAGTTCGACTATGCCGTCCAGTACGGTCTCGAGGACGCATGCCAGGTTCCCGGTCACATCCTCCCATCGCATGATGTTGAGGGCAGTGATGTTCACCCTGGGCTCGGCGTCCACATCTATAGAGGTGTTGGTCAGGTGGAGGTCCACGAAGCGGATCTCCCCGTCACCGAAGACATTGACGCCCACCGCGCAATCGGAGACCTTGTTGTTGATGAGGTCAAGGTCACCAGCATTGAGGTCGATCCCGATCTGGCAACCGATTATGGTGTTGTCCCTGATGTCCCAGTCCAAGACCTCCTCGAGGTACATGCCCACCCGTCCTCCGGGACCGATGGTGCAATTGATCATCGTGTTCGTGAAACCAGAGGTGAGGGACATGTACACGTTGGCCTGTCCGTTGCCTGCGACCACCGATGATTCGAGCCGCACATTGCCACTGAAGCCCCTGATCAGCACTCCATAGATGTTGTTGTTCAGGAACTTGCATCTATTGACCTGGGAATCCCTGGTGCCCACCATCAACATGCCGATCTCGCAATCGGACACGGTCACGTTGTCCAGGATCAGGGCATCGGCCCTGTCCGCGATTATCCCGTAGTAACCCCCGGAGATGTTGGTCCCTTCGATGATCGCGTTCTTGGTGTGAATGACCAACCCATCCTCGACGAGCGGCCCTGGTGAGTACTCACCGCAATCGTACACGAAGGAATTGCTCATCGTGAAGGTGGAGTTCACCATGACCAGCCAATCGTAGTTGATACTGGTATTGGACATGATCACCGAGGCGTCGTTCGTGGTGAAGCGGTCCATGTCGGCGTCGGTGATGGTCACGGTGGCGTAATCCATCACCTCGAACCGGCTCACCAGGTCGATGGTGCTACCGAACTTGATCGTGGAGTTCTTGATGACCAGGCTGGCATAGGGGTTCACGACGAAGCTATGGTTGACGATCAGTGTGGAATCCTCGACCGTGAACTGGGCGTTCGAGTGCAGATTGATGTTGCCGTCCACGTAACCGGTCTTGCCGGTGAATTCCCACGTTCCGGCAGACAGGTCCCAATCGCCGCCCGGCGGAGGCGTCACCTCTTCGGCCATCGCGCTCATCGAGAAGGCGATGACGAGGAACAACATCGCACCTGCCAATGTAATCAAGAATCTAGCGTTTCGCATGGATCCCCATCCTATTGGTGTCGATATCACCAGTCTTATTATTAACCTTTTGATGTTGGTTGTTTGACTCGGGAACCAGCCACGGCCCCCGTCAGTCCATCAAACGGGAGGTGTGCACCGTGGTGTGGATGGCGCCCTGGGGAGTGAGCTGGGAGCTCTTGAGGTGGATGCTGTCCACCTCCATAGATCCGAAATGGCCGTCGCTCCATCGCTCGATCAGCGAGGAGAGCCTGCCGGCTCGCCGCACGTTCTTGATCCTGGCCACGGTGGCGTGGGGCCGGAATCCACGCTTCTCTGGGACGAAACCCAGCTTCACCACACCCCTCTCCAGCTGTTCGGAGATGACGGACAACGGCTCGGCGCCCTCGAGACCGATCCAGACGACCCTCGGCTTCCGCGCATTGGGGAAGGCACCCACTCCTTGGAAGGTCAATCGGAATGGGGATATGTCCTCCACCGATCTGTCCATCAGTTCCTGCAGGTCGTCCACAAGCCCCTCGTCCGTGTCCCCGAGGAACCTGAGGGTGAGGTGCAGCTGCTCGGTCTTGACGGCACGAACGCCCCTGTCGACATCCGCCAGCTCCTTCCTGAGGGAATGCCAGTCGATCCTGTCCCCCACGTCCACCGACACGAACGCCCTGAAGGCCATGGACCAACATCTACCACCGTGCTAATGTATTCGACGGCCCATACCTCGCCCCGTCCCTCGATCCACCCCCTTGGAATCTCACTGTCAGCGGGCATGGCCAGGCATGCTGGAACCCCCAACGTTTAAATATAGGAAGCCCTATGCCCCGGTTACTCCACCCCAGTGGATAGCCAGCCAAACAGTTTTTTGGGGGCAATGCTGCGGCATCCCACCAATGCCCTGGGTCACCTTGGACCCAAGAAGGGCGCTATGGCTGTTACGGCTTGCGACCGGTGGTACATCACCGGGAAACCACAGGGCGGTTGATAGGGCCTCGTCGCGGGGCAATGCACCCAGGGGGAGCAACCCCTCTGTCGATGGTGGCCCATCCCTCCAGGAGGGACAAAAAAGATGGCTGACAAGCACCATCCAAAGAGAGGATCGATGGGCTATTCGCCCAGGAAGCGGGCAAAGGGACACATCGGCCGCTTCAGTAGCTGGCCTGATGTAGAGGGCGAGCCACGGATCCAGGGCTTCGCTGGTTACAAGGTCGGCATGACCCACGCCTTCATCCGGGACTACCGGAAGGAATCGACCACCGCCGGACAGGAGGTATCGATACCGGTCACCATCATAGAGGTGCCGGCGATGAAGGTCGTGGCCGTGCGCCTGTACCGGATGACCGTATACGGCTTGGAATCCATGACAGAGTTCTGGACCAAGAAGCTGGACAAGGAGCTGGGCAACAGGGTGATGATACCCAACAAGGTCAAATCGCTCAAGAAATTGGACAAGATCGACCTATCAGAGGTCGAGGACATCAGGGTCATCGCGGTGACCCAACCCAAGCTCATCACCGGCATACCCAAGAAGGTCCCGGACGTCATGGAGCTGCGTATCAGCGGCTCGGACCTCAAGGAGCGCCTCGATTTCGCCAAGGGCCTCATCGGCAAGGAGATCAAGATCAACGACTTCGTGGGAGATGGACAGATGATCGACATCATCGCCATCACCAAGGGCAAGGGCTTCCAGGGCGCACCCAAGCGATGGGGCATCAAGCTCTTGCACCACAAGGACAGCAAGCACCGCAGGAAGGTGGGTGCCATGGGCCCATGGAACCCCCATTTCGTCCGGCGCGAGGTCCCCCTGGCGGGACAGGTGGGTTACCACCAGCGCACCGAGTTCAACAAGCGCATTCTGCGCGTCGGCGAGGACGGTGCCGAGATCAACCCCGACGGGGGCTTCCTCCACTACGGAGAGATCCGCAACCCGTGGGTGATGGTCCATGGTTCTGTGCCCGGGTCGGCAAAGCGCCTGGTGCGCTTCAGAGACCCGACCCGGTTCAGGGGCGAGGCCGTGGACGAGGTGGAGATCAGCTACATATCCACCGCCTCTAAGCAGGGAACGTGAAGGGGGGATCGAAGATGGCTGAAGATAAGAAGAAGGCCGCGGAGAAGAAGGCTGCTCCGAAGAAGGAGGCCCCTAAGGGAGCCGCCCCCAAGAAGGACGCCGCCAAGAAGACCGAGGCCAAGAAGACCGAGGCCAAGAAGACCACCCCCAAGAAGACCG
>JAUVEQ010000155.1 GCA_030594725.1 Methanobacteriota archaeon | reverse complement strand
CTCGATGTGTAATAATACTTGACTTGTGGATCACCCAAATACCCTAAATTCTGGATGAACCCATATCCCATCGGGATGTCAACCATCGGGATTGAATACGCATCGAAAGAAAGGGGTTCGACACATTCTACTGATGCATTGTCTTTTATCTCTATACCCGACGGAACTAAATTGAATATAGATAGAACAAGTATAAATGAACAGAAAACAGAGATTGGACCTCTCCTAGATGAGTTATCGAAACCAACCGAACGCAATATGGTATGTGACAAGAAGACCCTGATCATTACTTTAAACCTCCATTTCTCATGACTTGAGGTTTTCGATTAAATCCCTTTAAGCATATTTACCTTTCGATTATCACGGCAGTGTGTAAAAAGTCGCCATACTCCCCTCCAGATTGTTCTCTTCTAGCTGCCGAACGACGGTCTCACGCCGAACTCATTGATGGCCCGGGGAACGAGGGATAGGTTGTAGCCCACCCATGAGACGCTCTCCTCGAGGCTCGGGGACGTGGGAGACCTGCCCCTCATCCTCCTGCTCAGCTACACCGTGGAGCTCATCCCTATCGGCGTCGGCGCCTTCCTGTTCTTCTTTGCCATCCTGGTCCTCCAGGGCCTGGAGGAGCGTGCCAACGCCAGGGGCGGGTCCCTGGTCCGCCGTGGTCGACCGAGGTCCCGAAGGGGTCGCCAACCGGCCAAACCCTCCTGGCACGTGGACGAGGCCCTCTCCACCGGGCTCGAGTGGCTGGCCGAGGGGAAGGACGAGGCGGACGTGGCCGCCATGCTGAACATCCGCACCCACCGGGGGGAGGATCTGTCCGAGGAATCGAGGGCTCATTATGAGAAAGCGATGGAGGCCCTGCGGCAGGCGGACGCGAGGGACTGGGTGTTCCAGGCCGAGGAGAGGCGGATGGCCCGAGCGGCGGTCGAAGCGCCGCGAGGATTCCGCGAGGAGGCCGAGAGGTGGCTGTGGGCCGCGCGGGCGGTGTGGCTGCGGGGGTTGGTGGGATGAACGAGGCCGTGGAGAGTGTTGTCGTTGGTGACGACGAGACGCTGCGCCTCGGCCGCGCACCCGCGCGGCCTCGTTGCCAGGACAGGCAGGGTGGGGAGGGAGCGCCGGTGCCGGCGGCCGTACCGGGGGAGTTCGTGGTCTACCTGGGGACGGACGATGTGCCGGACGGGCTGGACCCCGACCTCACTGCGCTGCTGCTCACGTGGATCGAGTGGGTCGAGGTGGAGGTGCAGGGATACGACGACCTGCTCGAGGGGCTGGCCAGGTTGAAGGGGGCCCTGATGGCGGCTGCGACGCCGGCGGTGGGGGAGTGGTAGGGTTCCGAGGGGGGCGGGACGTGTGTCACGCCCCCCCATGTGGTGCTTGGGATGCGACCGTGTCCTGGAGCGGAGCGACCCGGGGCGGGACCGGGGTCCCATCCATGCCCTCGAAGCCCATGGGACCCGAGCACCCCCTTCTCCACATCTACACCGACGGCGCAGCCGGGCCCACGAACCCTGGCCCCGCCGCCTCGGCCTGGATGATCATTGACCCTACATCCAGGAAGGTGCTCGTCGAGGATGCGGCCTACATCGGACGCCGGACGAGCAACGTGGCCGAGTACACGGCGATAGTCAGGGCCTTGAAGGATTGCCTGGCCCGGAGCAGGGGAAGGGTGCGGGTCCATTCGGACTCGCATCTGTGCATCAACAAGATCAACGGCTCGTGGCGGGTGACCAAGCCTCACTTGAGGACGATGTTGGCGGAGGTCCGCCGCCTGAGGGCCGAGTTCGAGGACGTCAGGTTCGTCTGGGTCCC
The DNA here is from genome assembly GCA_030594725.1 of Methanobacteriota archaeon. Taxonomy (GTDB): domain Archaea; phylum Thermoplasmatota; class DTKX01; order DTKX01. The sequence continues at coordinate 5,253 of JAUVEQ010000155.1, read as the reverse complement.
GAGGGGGAACGTGTGGATCTCCGAGTGCGACAGGAACGCGAACGAGGTGCTCGATGAGCACCGGGGAGGGGGGCGGTGATGGTGGCGGCGTTGGTGGGGCTGGGGAGGTACGTGCTGGCGTAGCGGGCCGGGTCGTGTGTCACGGCCCGACAGGGATGCGACCGTGTCCTAGAGCGAAGCTACCTGGGACGGGACGCGTGTCCCGCTCCGTCGTCCTGCGTCATCGCGAGACTAATCGGGCGAGCCTTTGGCATCCTTCGGACTTCGAATCCCGGCGGGTGAACAGCCTGTTAATGACCGCGCCGGCCATGGTCTGGGCCTTCTCGAACGTGACCCTCAACGAGGGCGCCCATGTATAGCGTGTCACTGAGCAGGATGATTAGCAGAGCGGGATAATGGTGGCCTTCGAGATGAAGAAGAAGGATCTCAAATCCCCCGAGAGGGCCGAGATCACTGGTTGAACATTATAACTGATGAATGTAGTGTCTACAAATCAGCGCGGGTTTGGGGAGCCAGCATCCGAAAATGACCCCTTAAACTGTCGAACTTCGGATATAACCCACTGCATCCATCAAGTGATAATACGATCCGAGGAATCCACCAATGACATCGCATCTTCCTTGATAGTAAATTATAACAACTAAGAAACCCTGATTCAATTGAAGGAGTTGTACCAACCGAGGTTCGACAGTTTGACACCTGATCGCACCTCTTTTTCTACATGCTGGCTATGATCCTGCCGCGGAATCCATTACCGAGATATAGTCTAGATATCTAATCGTAACCAGTAACATATTGTTACCAGGACTGGTCTGAAATAAGTATATATTCTCTAGTGTAGATATACCCGCGTGTACCTCAAGGCCAATCACAAGGGTGGGCACGTCTACTGGAACGTCGTCGAGTCGATCACGACGCCCAAGGGACCGAGACAGAAGATCGTCATGCACCTGGGAAAGCTCGACGATGATCAGGTCGCCGCCATCAGACTCTGGCTCAAGGCATATCCCAATAAGAAGGACTCGCCACTCCTCATCAAGCCCTCCTCCGTGCATGTGAGGACGACGTTCCTCCACGGAGGACCGTTCCTCCCCTGGTCTGTCGCGGAGGAACTGGGCCTCGTCGACCTCATCAACGGGGTCACCGAGGGCTCCAGGTCGGACCTGGATGTGGGCAAGCTCATCACCGCCGCCGTGATCAACCGATGCGTGGACCCAGTAAGCAAGAGCCACCTGGTCGAGAAGTGGCTACCGAAGACATCGCTGCCGCTCCTCATGGATCTCGATCTCCAGGAGCTCCACAACAACGCCGTCTACCGCGCCATGGACATCCTCCTCGAGCACAAGACCGAGCTGGAGCTGGCCCTCTGGAACGTCCTCAAGAGGCGCTTCGGAGCATCGCCGAACGCGCTGTTCTACGACATCACATCATCGTACTTCGAGGGCGACGGGCCTCCCCTCGCAAGTCGTGGGTACTCCCGAGACAAGAGGCCCGACAGGCCTCAGGTCAACATAGGACTGGTCATCACCGAGGAGGGCTACCCCATCACCTCCCAGCTCTTCCCGGGGCACGTCCCCGACAAGACAACGGTCGAGGGGACGTGCAAGCGCCTCAGGGACGACTTCGCCATCGAGAGCTGTGTCTTCGTGGGGGACAGGGGCATGATCACCGACGACAACCTAGAGGTCATCAATTCGTACAGGTACAATTACATCATATGCCACAGGGAAGCCCACGTACGGGAACGACTGGCGCCAGTGCTGCGCCTCCACGAGGACGAGTGGGAGGTCGTCGACGAAGGACTGTCCGTCCTCGACGTCGAGGTCGAGGACCAGAGGTTCGTGCTGTGCCTCAACACCCAGAAGGCCGTCGACGATCGGGCCGCCAGGGAGGCCTTCCTCGAGATAGGGAAAACGCTCATCGAAGAGGTCCGGGACATGGCCGTGAGGGGTACCGTCAAGGACCACGATAAGCTGCTCAAGAAGGTCGTGAAACGCCTGGTCAAGAAGAACCTGGACGGGTACTACGACTTCAAGATACCGCCCTCTCCTGCACGGGACATCGAGTACTGGGTCATCAAGAAGAAGGTCGAGAACGACGCACTCTTCGACGGGAAGTGGGTCCTCCAGACAGATGTCCAGGACCGCTCCGCAGAGGACATCGCCAAGATGTACAAGCGCCTCAGCGCCATCGAGGACGTGTTCAAGACCCTCAAGGGCGAGTTGGAGATGAGGCCGATGTACCACCGCCTGGACGAACGGGTGTTCGCACACGTGTTCATATGCCAGATGGCGTACCTCGTCATGGAGATTATGGAACGAAGGGCCCAGAAGAACCGCCTGGACATGACCGCGCCGGCGATGGTCAGGGCCTTCTCGAACGTGACCTTCAACGAGGTCACCATGGGTCCTGACGAGGGGGCACACGTCTGGCGGGTCACAGAGCTGGACGAGGAGCAGAGGAAGATCATGTTGGCCCTCGAGATCATGAAGAAGAACCTCAAGTCCCTCGAGAGGGTCGAGATCACTGGATGAGCTTTCAAATCACGGAAAATAGTCTAGAAAAATCATGCCGGTAAAGGGGGGCCAGTATCCCAAAATGACCCCCTTAACTGTCGAACTTCGGTACCAACGTGAAAACGATTTCGAGAAAAATGATTGTACTGGCTATATGCTTCTTTCTGGCTGTACCTATCACGAACACGATTGGAGAATTCACGTCACCAGGTACTGGGCAAGTATGTACTCTAGCCTGGCTCGCCGATCATTCCAGTTCAGTGGAAAGAAATCCATTACCAGACACATACAACCTGGTCGATGATGTTACGATTTCTCAAAATGATGATTTCCTCATCTATCCTGGAGAAACATTAATTTTTGAACCAACGAAGAGGATAACAATCAATGGGGATTTGTTCATTTATGGTTCCGAGTTCGCGAACGTCGGTTTCACCTCTAAAAACGAGGTGAGCGTGACCCCCAATATTCTATGGGAGCATCAAGGAGGGAACACCTTCGACATAAATTATCTATCCATTGACAAGATTATACTCCATTTCATTGATGAGAACGACGACATGGTCGAGATGGGAGCTCCGGCACAGACAGATGATATACCTCCTGTCAATCTTCCACCTGCTGGGTTCTTAAGAGTGCAGGTACAGAGATGGATATCAGGAAAGGCAACCCTGCTCGAGGATTGGGCTTACGTTGATTTCATGGGCGACGCAGATGGGGACGGCATGCCCAATTGGTGGGAGATAATCAACCATTGTTCACCGGGAGTCGATGACTCTCAATTGGATTATGATGGCGATGGAGTCAAGAACATTGATGAATACAATCGTGGCATTGATCCTTGGGATCGGGATTCAGATGATGATGGCCTTGAGGACGGTGATGAGGAGACTGAGGGAACGAACCCAAGGAAGCAAGATTCAGATGGTGACACACTCAAAGATGGTTACGAAGTGCACACTCACGGCTCCGATCCGACGACAGAGCATTCAGATGTCGACCCCTTACCTGATCAGAGGGATAACAAACCGAAGATAATGAATCGGAGGTTCGCCTTTCTCCTAGAGGTCTGCGCTCCAGAGTGTCAAGATGTTTCACAAGGGCTGGTAGATGAAGGATGGGAAGTCTACCTTTACTCTGAGTGCGACTATAACAATGATGGTGTGGATAGGAACGGAAACGGCGTAGATAAAGACATCGACGATGATGTGCACTTCTTCGTCATTCCTAGAATCACTTGGAACGAGTTCTCCCGCGTCGATGATGATGACCCGGGTATATTCCAGCGATTCCTTGAGGCTCCCAACTACGATGTTGGGACGTTCCCTTCAGACATCGTGTTTTTATATTTAGACGCTCACGGTCAAACAGATATCTGGCAAGGACCTCTTGCCACTGGTGAATACGTTTACGAGATGCTGTTCTTTAATCCCCAGCCTCTAGGAAACTTGGACCCTCATACCGAAGAGGAGTTGGAAGACGTCCTGAATAGGATTGATAATAACAACTGCTATGACCTGATATGGGTAAGCACGTGTAATTCTTGGGGATGGGAGAACGATCTGGCAAGTGACAACGGTGGAGGTCCACCCGCCGATGATGGAGATGACCTGGATGCCCTGGATAGGATTGTGATATTGACCAGTGATGAGGTCTTTAACAATGCAGGTGTATTCAACGCATTGTACGGCGAGTATGATGCTGCGCCCAACAAGGGCATTGAGGACGCTTTTGATGAAGTTGAGGATAATGGTGACGAGGACTTCCATTACCTGAAGGACTATTACACATGGGAGTTGGGAAAATTCTTCCCATGGTAACGTCCTTTAAAGACGTCGATGATGGGTATCTTGTTAAAGTCGAGGATATCGTTCCCTCGTGAGATGAAGATTAGCATCGTGGTAGAATCGCTGTCGGTCCCATCCGAAACCGTTAGAGGCACGCTCAGGACGTCTCCGATTATGACATTCGCGGGGATGTGGATGTCAAGAGATGACCCATTCGTCTCGACTTAGGAGGAATCAGATGTCATCACCAATCGCGATAGGGGTGTATCCCCGTCATAGACGAGTATCATCCATTCCACCTAGTGTAGCTCATCCTCCCTCACCACCACGATGGGGTCCTCGACGAATACTGGCGGGTCGTTGACGTTGAGGACCCTTAGGAGGAATGACCTCTGGACGTTAAACTCGCCATCTCCCACGGCGACGATGACATCGTGGGTGCCTACTTCACTTCCCATCGGTGTCCATAAGAGAACCCCTGTCCCATTGATGACCAAGCCTGATGGAGAGATGGGAAGTGAATATGTCAGGTTATCGGTATCCACATCTTCAACGGTCAATCGGTGGACGTAAGGGGAGGTCTCCATGGCGATTCAGATAGACCCATCCAAGATGAAGGGGGGGTCGTTGAATGGCAAGGTGATTATGATGAATATGTTGCCCTCGGCCCGCAACCCGCGTTCATCCCTGACCTATATCCTAAGCTCCTGCTCGCCCGACCAGTTATCGAGGTAGGGCCTTCTGGAGAAGAAGCTGATGGGCACCAAGTGCCCCAAGTGCGGTGACGTCTTCTGTCCCCCCAGGGCCCACTGCTGGCAGAACGAGTGCAAGCTGGAGGAGACAGAGTGGATCGAGATGCCCCTGGTGGGCACCCTCCACAGCTACGCCATCATGGGCTTCGGAGGAGAGGCGTTCTTGGACCAGCTACCATTCATCCTGGCCTACGTCCG
>JAUVEQ010000212.1 GCA_030594725.1 Methanobacteriota archaeon | reverse complement strand
AAGTCCTTGGCCGTGACCTTCCCGGAGGCGTGGACTATTGTGTTGGGAGGGGTGCCGAACACCGTGATGTAGGCGAAGCCGGAAGCGAGGGCCGTGGCCATGGTGGTGTAGAAGGCGTAATCCGTCTTCTGGGCATCGTCGACGCCAACGATGATGGCCATGGGAACCACGATGGGCAGCAGGAGGGCGACCGCCGCGGCGTCGCTCATGATGTTGGTGAAGATGGACGCCACCACGACGACCAACGTGAGGAGGGCGAAGATGCCGATGAGCCCCAGACCTCCCATGGCCTTGTCGGCCAGCCAGAAGGCCGCGCCCGTGTTCGTGAGGGCCGCGCCCATCGTCAGGGCGGCTCCGTAGATGAAGATGACCCCCCAGCGCAGTTCGCCCCTGGCCACGTCCCACCGCAGGAGACCGAAGATGAACATCAGGATGCCACCGATCATCGCAACGGTGCCCAGGGAGAACATGTCGGACAGCGTCAGGAACATGACGATGGTGGCCACGAGGATCGCTATGCCCAGGTAGGGGCGGAGACCCAGGTTATTATCGGATGGGAGGGGTTCCACCTCCAGGGGCCGGTTCTTGACCTTGAAGGCCGCCAACAGGATCAGGAAGGCGACCGGGATGAGGATGAGGGTGAGGGGGAGGGCCATGACCACCCATTCCAGGTAGGTGATCTGCTGGCCGTACGTCGGCAGCTCCTGGAGGTATCCTATGGCGATTGCGTTCCTCGCCCCGCCCGACGGGGTCGCCAGGCTCCCAACCTCGCAACCCATGGCGATGGCGATGATCATCGCCACCGTCTCGCCCCTGTTCTCCTTGATGTTCGTGGCCATGATCAGCGAGTAGACCACGGGCAGCATGAAGGCGGCCACAGCGTGGCCGGGGATGACAGCCGACATGAGGGCGCTTATCAGGATGATGCCGCCGAGGAGGCCGAAGGTGGAGGTGGCGAACCTGTTCATCAGACTGGAAGCCAGGAGCTTGTCCCCTCCGGAGCTGACCAGACCCTGGGCCATGATGAGGCTGCCCAACACCATGAACACCGCGTCCGAGGCGTAGGGGGCGAAGGCATCCACCGTCTTCCCGTCACCGGTGTAGACCCCCATGACCAGCAGGCCGACCCCGGCCATGAAGGCCGTCACGGGCAACGGGAAGGTCTCGGTGATCCATAGGTACACTATGAAGACGAAGAGGGCCAGCGCCTTCTGGCCTTCCCAGGACAGGCCATCGGGGTTGGGGATGGAGAGGAGTATGATGAACAGCGCCACGCCGGGTAGCAATTTGCGGAAGGTCCGGTTTATCCACAGCCTGTAGAAGAAATCGGAGGGTCCCTCTATCTTGTTCCACAGGTTGGAGGGGGGTTGCCAACGCTCCGCATCGCTCTGAGGAACGTGCTTCCGGTCTTTCCCCCAGGCCATGCTCTGTACCTCCTTTCTTCACCTTTTACTTCAGTATCAACATGGGACTTGGTGTGTCCTTGACGAACTCGTGCACGAGCCAATGGGACGCCATGCCCGCTGCCACATCCGTGTAACGGGAGAGGACCACCATCGAGGGCATCAATCCAGCCACGGCCCGATGCACCACACCATGGGGACCCAGGATCCATCGGGATGTCAGGACCTGGGCCGGTTTGGATTCCACCCCCTCGTTGGCGAAGGTATCCACCAGCCATTCCCCTCTCTCCTGGCACTTGCCGATGGCCTTTGGGGGGACGCCGAGAACGGGTTGTATGGAGGTCTTCAGGTCCCGGGACAACTCGGCCATGGTCTTGATGAACTGGTCCGATATCGCCGTGTTGTCGTGGGCGAAGACGATTACCGAGCCCTCCTTGGGTAGCGGGCTGGGGTTGCGGACGAGGAGCACGGAGCACGGCGAGTACTCGATGATGCGTTCGGTGTCGGAGCCCACGATGGCCCGCAGCATCTTGTCATGGAATGAACCCAGGATCACCAGGTCGACATCCTCCCGGGCTGCCACCATAGGCACGATGACCTCGTACGGGCCCTCCTCGATCATGGTGGTGAAGTCCACATCGGGGCCAACCTCCTTCTTGAGACGCTTCTTGAACTCCTTGACGGCATCCTTCCCCACGAACTTGGCCGGGTCCACGCTCCCCGAGTAGGTGGGCTTGAACGGGGCGGCCTCCTCGAAGGCGGTGTACAGGGCCACCACGGACGAGTTCCAGCGGTTGACCATCTGGATGACGAAGTCCATGGCCGGTTCCAGGTGACGGGCAGGGTCGATTACCACGAGGATGCGCTTGAACAAGGCCAGGTCCCACCTGGTCCGAAGACACGTTCTCGCAATTTAAAGATTTTGCGTCTCAGGGGCTTCGCAGCCTGGGTTTTTTCAATATTGTCTAATAATCGATTTATACCGCGGGCTCGCAACAAGAACAAAAGATGGAGGAAAAGACATGAGGACCGCCCCCCGAATTCTGTCCCTGGCCATCTTCGTTTTAATGATAGCACCCCTCGCGACCGTATCGGCAGAGGTGAGCTGGCAACACCAGTTGACCGATGGCACAGACGATGTCAGGAACCTGATCACCCAGGAGAACGCCACCGACAGGTCCGGTCTTGACATCCTTGGGGGTTCCATCGCGGAGCAGGGTGATGACCTGAATGTCACGATCGCCCTGGCGGGCGCCTACGACAGCCAGGCCGCTTACACCCTGGAGGTGGAGTGCGACGGGGACGACGGGAGGATCTACTCGTTCACGTACCTGAACGACAGGTTCGCCATCGAAGGCCCTGACCTGTCCGAAGGCCAGCCAGAGGCTTACATCTCCGCCAATGGAGAGCTGCTCTCCTGGGTCGTTCCAAAGGAGGACATCTCCGCCTCGGAACGAACGGAGGTCAGCTACGTGGAGACCTTCCGGTTGGATGGCCTCACCCCCTTCTCCGACACCCTGCCCGACGGCGGCGGTGGCAGCGGGGGTGGCGGCGGCCCGACGGGTGACGCCAAGACCGTCCAGGTCCTGGCCGAGATCATCAAGGTCGACCATGTCCGCACCACGGTCCGGACGGGGGTGGACGGGACGGAGGCCGCTTCCCTGCGGTCCGAGTTCGACTCCGACGGCGACTCCATGATCTCCAAGGCGGAGTACGACCAGCACATCGGCCTGTTCCACCTGACCCTGGCCACTTGGAACCACACCGATATGACCCTCGACGGAACGGAGGCCGACCGCACGGTGATGTCCGTCTCCTTCGACGGGCTGCTGGGTGATGTCGGGAGCTCCTCTCCCGTGAGCCAGGTGATCACCCTGGACATATACTTCCCCGGACCAGCGGACTCCTCGGACCACTCCTACTCCAACGATATTGTCAACCCCGCGAACGCTGGCGACATGTGGCACGTCACCTCTGCCTCCAGCTTCACCATCACCCTTCCCCAGGGTTGGACCTTCGAGACCGCGGGATGGCCCGAGGGACTGGATGCCCACCTGGAACCCGATGGAAGGTCGCTCTCGATGTCCGGGACGGAGATGCACGACAGCTGGAACGCCACCATGGGCGGTCTCGTCACGATATCGATCGTGGAAGGAAGCGAGGGTGGCGACGGTGATGGCGAGTCGCCGGGATACGGTGCCCTGGCCGCAGGCATGGCCATCATCGTCGGCATGGCTGCCCTGTCCCTGCGCAAGCGGTGATCGCATCGACCCTCGCCCGCAATGATGAAATACGGGCAAGGTCATCATTTAACTGGGTGATATGGATGGATCCGAATGATTTCCACTCGCGTCAGGTGTTCGTTGACAAGAATTTACACCGTGGTACGGTGGAACTGCCACCCTCGTACTTCGAAAAGGCCGGGATCGAGCCTGGACACCACGTCGTCGTGAGGAACGAGGGAAAGGAACTGAAGCTCAAATCCAAGTCCAACGACCTGCTCAAGAGCACCGAGGTGGCCATCTCGCCACACCTGTCGTTGCTTCTCAACCTCAGGGACGGGGAGGTCATAAGCATCGAGGACAAGACCACCCTGGGTGACAAACTGTTCGACGATGTGGAGGACGTGGAGAATGTCTTCAAGTCCGGTGCTGGCCGGGCCGGGGACTACCTGCGAGAGGATGTCAGCCCCCGTGTCGGTGGCACCGTCGAGGACGTCCTGGACAGAATGATCGATGGCAGGGGTGATGAGCCCGAGAAGGACTACATCGACGTGGAGCCTGACCTCTCGGAGATCGGCTCGGAGGCCGAGAGGGAGGATGAGCCCGAGGAGGAGAAGGTCAAGATCTGGACCCCCCCCAACCCCGATAAGGACGGCAAGGTGGCCATCTTCAATCCAGAGCAGGACGAGGAGGACCAGGACTAGGCCCTCAACCGCCGAGGGACCATGAAGGAGCGGGACCTCCCCTTGGACATCCCTCTCAGGGCCGGCATCCCCGGAACGATGGTATAGCCAGCAGGTTAACAATCAGGCAACCTTTAAAAGGGCCTCATTCTATTCCATGCCCAGTCTGGACCCTCCCTCCAACAGGTCGCCAATCTATGATAGTCCGGTCCTCAAGGGCCAAGGCCCTCATCGTCGCCATCGTGATCCTCGCCGCCGCCATTCCCACGACCCTTCTCGAGAACGGGGATGCGGCCGAGTGCGAGCCCATCTGCGATTCCTGTCATTATGCCCACGACAGGGTCTACCATGCATACCTGGACATCACCCGCTTCACCGTTCCAAGCACCCTGGATGGAACGGACAGGAAGCAGGTGGAGGTGCAGTTGCGATTGACCGGCAACGTGGGTCTGGGCTACACGACCATACGCCGAGGGTATCTGATCCTCACGGCCACCGATGAATACGTGGGCATCAAGGAACCCAAGCAGGATTTCATATCGATGGAGCCTGGCTTCAGGAGCTTCTACTGGAACGTCTCCGGGCGCCGGGAGGGAACGGACTCGCTGCACGTCGAGGTCTGGGCCCTCGGCGTCCACCTGGCAGTGGAGTTCTTCGAATCCGCGGAATCCGGGTTCATCACCGTCACCAACCCCGTAAACGCCCCTCCCGTCGTCAGCTTCAAGGAACCCAACGGCCTCAACGACGTGGCCACCACTGACTTCTTGATCGAGCTTGACATCGACGACCCCAACAGCGATCCGATGTTGGGGGACTTCTACTACGACAACGACAGGGACCGGACCAACGGCTCGACCGCGATCGTCAAGGGGGTGACCTTCCCAGAGTCCTACCTATGGGACACCAGGGGATTACCGAACGGTTGGTACTACATACATACGGATGTGTCCGACCAGCGGGGTGGTTCGGATTCTGCCACATCATTCCATCCAGTCATCGTATCCAACTCCAATTGGGTCCCCAACACGGAGCTGATATCGCCCACCGAGGACGGGGTCGTCCGGGACGTGATCGCCACATTCTCGTGGCGCAGCGAGGACAGGGATGGCGACAGCCTCACCTACACCATCACGGCTCAGCCTTCCGAAGGCTCTGTCACCGACAACGGCGACGGTACCTTCGCCTTCGATCCTGGTTCGGACTTCCAGGATCTCGGTGTCGGCGAAACCCGCGACGTCACCTTTACCT
>JAUVEQ010000168.1 GCA_030594725.1 Methanobacteriota archaeon | reverse complement strand
TCATAGAAGCGTCGAACGAATCACCGGTAAATATTTGTGAATCTTGACATATGAATTATATTTTTCACGCTAATAATTTTGGTTCGCTTAAATACTCGAACCGGGTCCATTGCCCGTTGGAAGATGAAAAGGTTTTTATATATTTGGCAGGCCTAACTTATTCGCCCGGGTGGTGGGTGAAGATGAGGTCTATTCTGAAGAAGGCAGTTGCTACCCTAGCGGTCCTACTCGTATGTTCTTCTGGGCTCGCCTATGTGTTCTCGACACCCCAGGAGATCGAGGAGCCACAGAGGACCGAACCAATGATTCTGACCGTTGGGGTCAATGGCGACTTTCTTGGGGTCAACGCTGCTATCGAAGCGGCCATACCGGGGGATGTGATCGAGCTCGCTCCAGGCATCTACGACGAGTTCATCAACCTTGACAAGCCGATATGGTTGAGGGGCGCTAAGCCCCAGAGCATCCCCTCGGACGTACCAGACGACGGTGTCCAGGCATACACCGGTGGGCACGTCATGGTGACCGGAGGCATCATGGTGACCGCGGATAGCGCTACCGTGTCGGACATGAATTTCGTTAACATCGATAAGGTTCCGACGGGGACGAACAACAACAACCCAGATTGGAGCCCTTTCCCGTGGAACTCCGCTGGCATCATCACGATGGCCTGGGGCGCCGGGACCTTCGACTCGGGACACATCGACGGCCTTACCGTCTCAAGTTGCACCTTCACCAACTGCTGGCAAGGGATCTTCCTCTTCGGGGCCCGGTCCGCGACCGTGACCGACTGCACCTTCAGGGACTGCTACCGGGGGATCACCATCAGGGACCACTATTTCTCCCCGGACAAATCCTGGATATCCTCTAACAACATCATCGAGGACTGCAACTTCTATGATCAGCTGTACTATGACCCCGACACTGGCGACCCCGTCTACGACGAGAACGGCGAGGCCATCGCCATCCTCGATTGTGACGACAATACCATCAGGGGTGGCGAGATGTCGGGCAACACCTATGGCATCCGCATCTACAAGGGCAGCAGGAACAAGGTGGAGAACGTCAAGATATCGACCTCCACCCAGAGCCCAATGTTGTTCCGGGAGGTCACCGAGGGGATCACCGTCAGTGGGACCAACGTCATCGAGGACGGGAAGTCCGTCACTTTCTACATGTGCGATAACTTCATCTTTCAGAACAACAAGCTGGACGGCACGACGCTGGAGCTCATGAACTCCACCAAGGGCGTCATCAGGGACAACGACTTCGAGCAGACCGACACACCGGCCCTTTCCATCGGGACGTTGGAGAAGTACTTTGACCACAACATAGGCCAAAGTAACAACATCGCAGGCGAGTCGATCTATTACTTCAACGACGACCCGCGCCTGAGCCTCCGGGACGTGACCGCGGGTGCGGTGTACGTCATGAACTGCGACAGTGGCCTATTGGCCGATCTGAGGGTGATTGGAGGCGACGGCATCATCGTCTACAAATCGGACGGGGTGACCATCGAGAACGTAAGGGCGACGAACAACATCTTCGGCATCGATGTCCAGGACGCCACCGACGTGAGGGTCGTCGGAACCATCGTCGACACGGGTGGCCGGGGCCGCTTCGGTGTTCGCCTCCACAATATCAGCACATCGACGATAGATGACAGTATCGTCAGGACCTACGGGAGCGAACACTCGGTCCGACTCACCGGCGGCTCATTCTGCAACATCCACAATTCCACCTTCGACGGCGAGAACGTCCAGGTGAGGTCGGACGGCGGCGGGGTCCTCCAGGTCTCGAACTACCTCAATATCAGAGTGATGAAGGAAGGCATGGCCGAGCCCTTTGACGGCGCCCAGGTGCTGGTGTCCCAGGACAGCGAACCAGCCTATGCCACCTCATTGTTCGGAGGTTCTGACCCTGAGACCAACTCCAACGGTAGGGTGGGCCCCATCAGCCTGGTCGATCGTGTTTACCACCGCTCCAACTTGCCCATGGAGCGTTATCACACCATCCAGGTATGGGCGGAGATCGACGGGATCTGGACTGAATCGAGGCCGAACCTGGACATGAGCAGGTCCCGCACCGAGACCTTCGAGATCGATGACATCTGGGCCCCGGGCTCGCCCATCAACGTAAGGGTCGTGGACCTACCCGACGAGGACGCGATAGAGATCACCTGGTTCCCGCCCACGGACGTGGACACATCAGCGGTCTCCATCTACTCGAACGTGTCGGGGCAGTGGAGGCAACTGGAGAGATTCCCGATGACCAACACCATCCTCAAGATCACCTCCGGGCTGGTCCACGGAACATCGTACTACTTCAGGTTGACAGCCTGGGACGGAGAGGGCCTGGAATCCAAACCGACACCGGTGTTCGCCGTCGTGCACGTTGACAGGATCACGCCCCCTGCCCCACAAAACCTGTACGCCACGAACGTCAGCGCCTTCACCTGCCAGCTGAACTGGGACGGCGTCACCGACGAGGACCTGGTCGGATACCACGTGTACATCAATGACACCGACGTGGGTTCCTCGGGCCCCTGGGTGAAGGTGAGCCCCCTCAACGGTGTCAGCTCCAACCTGTTCCAGGTCAATGGCCTCAAGAGCGAGACGACCTATTTCTTCGCCGTCTCCGCCTTCGACGAGGTACCCAACGAGTCCCCCTTCTCGCCCACAATCAAGGTCGAGACCCCCGACGTGACGCCTCCAGCCCGTCCCTTGCTGTTCAGTCTGCCTGCCTACACCAACCAGAAGCAGCTTGCTGTCTCGGGTCTAGCCGAGACCGGGGTGACGGTCTCCATATTCGTGGACGGCGAGGTGGTGGGGACCACCATTGCCGACGGGGACAAGCGGTTCTCCCTGGACATCAACCTAACCGAGGGCCCCAACATCATCTCGGCCAGGGCCACCGACAAATGGGGGAACCATGGGATGTTCTCAAAGGAGGTCACCGTCGTATTGGACAGCGTGATCCCTGACGCTCCCGTCTTAGACCCGCTACCGGAGATAACCGGCGAGATCTCCATTCTCGTGACTGGGATAGCCGAGGGTGGCTCGACGGTCACCGTCTATGTCGACGACATCGAGGCCGCCGTCACCGAATCCATCATGTACGTGGGCTTCAGTGCGCATGTCACCCTAACGGAGGGTTGGAATGCCATTAGCGCCCGGGCGATAGACAGGGCCTCCAACGTCGGACCTAGGTGCGAGGAGGTGGGCGTTACCCTGGACACAGTCCCGCCCCTGGAACCCGTCGTCGACGAGCTGCCCTCGATAACCAGGCAGAGCGAGCTGACAGTGTCTGGCGTGGCTGAGCCGGACGCCGAAGTCGAGGTCTACCTGGAGGACTACATGGCCGGCTCCGGCTCCACCGGCGATGGCGGGATGTTCTCCATCGACATCACGCTGCTGGAAGGCTTCAATTACCTCATGGTGAGGGCCATCGATGTGGCCCTCAACCCGAGCAGGTCGACCCTGCCGGTGGAGATCCTCCTCGACACGATCCCACCCTCCGTCTACGTTGGTCCCGACATGCAGGCCGTGGAAGGCTCGGAGCTCCTCTTCGACGGCTCGACCTCGTACGACAACCAGGGCATCACGAGCTACCTCTGGACCTTCACCGTCGACGGCGTCGCAGAGACAAGGGACACCGCCCACTTCATGTACACCTTCGACCACCCGATGGAGGTACTGATGACCCTCACGGTCACCGACGTGGCCGGGAACGAGGCTTCGGCAAGCCTCACTGTGGACATTGTAACAAGCAACAAGCCCCCGAGGCTCACCCTCGGCATGGTCGACCCACCCGAGGGGCACTCGGCGACCTCCTTTGAGTTCCAGGTGACCTTCTGGGACGATAACGGTGACCTAGGCACGGTCAACATAGTGCTGGACGGCGAGACCCACGTCATGACGTCGGATCCCTCCGACAGCGATACCACCGACGGTCATGTATACACCTTTTCCACCAAGCTCAAGACCGGTGACCATTCCTATCACTTCCAGGGAAGTGACGCCTTTGGCTTCGAAGCCACGGGACCGTGCGTCGGTGAGGGCAATCAAAGGACGATGACGGTGTACGATGATCAGATGTCGGCAACGCCGGGTCTCGGGACGGCCATGACCCTGGCAGCCTTGGGGGTACTGGGAGCTGCCCTGGTCCTCAGACGCCGCAGGGAGGTGGTATCTTGAGGACGATCCTGAGGATCGCATCGGTCGTGGTGGTGCTCCTGCTGCTGGCGGTGGCGTTCCAGACGGTCGTGTTCGCCCAGTACGACGGTATCAAGGACGAGGAGGAGTCCAGGGGGCCAGAGGAGATTCCAGGCCCCTTCCGGAACCTCAAGCAGATGGTCCTCGATCTCATAAATGCCACGCCGCCCCTCCAGAAGACCTACGACGTCGACAGCGATGGCCTTCCGGACAACGTGGAGTTCGTCATCGGTACCGACCACACAAGACCCGATTCGGACTTCGACAGGGTATCAGATTACGACGAGGTCATGAACAACATGGACCCGACGGAGCCCGACTCCAACATGGACGGCCTCCCCGACTATTACGAGATCGACGATGTCGACCTGGATATGGACGGCGACGGGATCCCTAACGTCTGGGACCGCGACAACGACGGCGATGGTGTGTACGATGGCGTGGACATGTCCCCCTTCGTGAGGTCCGACCTCCGGAGCAATTTCGACTTCAGCATCTACACCAACGGGGGACCGACCTACATCTCCCTGCAGCTCAAGACGAAGAACCCGGACAACATGCGCCTCATCAACCAGAATTTCAACTGGCCCTTCGACAAGGAGGGTTCGATGAAGGACCTGGACAACTCCGTCGACGACCTGGTGATCACCCCCCTGCTGGAATTCACCGCCAATGAGGTGCCCGAGGGTCCAGGACTGGAGGAATATGGGATCATGTCATGCTGCCAGACAGCCTACATCCCTGTCTTCCCTGTCTGGGACTACGGCAACATCGTCGCCTTCAAGGCGAAGATATTCTACCCGCCCACGGGTACGCCTGGCCTCATCGACGGCAACATGAGGCTCAGCTGGAAGGTGAAGGGCCTCTCCGACAACCAGGCGATGTCCCTCGGCGTCGATGAGGGAGGGTTCAGGTATGTGACCCCGGGCTCGCATGGCAAGGTCTATGCAGACAGCGAGTGGATGGACGAGGACGCGACCTTCTTCTGGATCGAGCAGAAGACGGGAAGGGGTGCGTTCCAGACCGAGGACGGCCGCTACCTGGTCATCAACGGCGAAGACCACATGGTGACCAGCATCGACCCCCTCGATAACAATGGGTACTACGACTTAGAGAAGATCTCCGGTAGCACTGTCCTCAGGGCATACAACGACAAGTACCTCACGGTCCTGCCGGACGGCAGCATCATCGCGAACGGTGAGGCCAGCTCGACCAGCCTGCTCACCGTGATCAACAGGGGCTATGTATCGAAGTCCATCACCCTGGCGATCTACTACGAGGACTTCATGATCACCGGGGCCATCGCCGAGGAGCATTACGGGACCGACGCTGGCATCCTCTACGGTGACAATGTTACCCACTTCGTCGCGGCCAACCTCAGGCTCGCCTATGACTTCCTTAGGAACGGCACGAACTCGATGAACGACATACCGGACCTACTGGACGAACACGAGATACCACTGTCCTACAACATAACCCACTTCAAGCACAAGGACAAGGCGGTCCAGGCGCTGATGGTGGACATGGTCCACGAGGCGATGGAGACCATCGACGAGGGGGATCGTCGCCCGGTCATCATGCTAATGGAGGAGCGCTCGGCCTCCTTCGAGATGACTGCCATCAACAACACAAGCCACGTGCTGCGAGGGGATTTCGCGATGAACCTCACGGCGCAGCCTATCGTGACGACGAAGTCGTTGAAGTCCCCATGGTACGAGAATGGCTCAAGGGCCCCCATCGATATGGGCGACATCGTCACCGACATCGGGACATGGAACGTCTCGCTGGACAACCAAGCCGCCCTGGCCGGCCTCGTTCTGGCCTGGAGCGTGGGCGAGAACTTCGTGGCCAAGGTCGGCCCTGACATTCCGGAGTACGCCTTCCCTGAGAGGGACGAGATCCCCTTCGTGGTGGACGGAATAATGGACAAGGGCTTTGCCGCCATCAGCACCTTGGCCACGATACTCAAGGTGGGCAAGGCGGCCTACGACTGGGTCAAGGTGAACAAGGTCTCCAAGCTCTTCACCGAACCCCTCACCTCCATCAAGGGCATAAGCAAGACCTACCAGGCGGTCAGCAAGGTGAACACGGGCGCCTTGAAGGTCGTGAACAGGGTCGGCGACGCCCTGGACGTCATTGGCCTGGTCATAGACATCGGCATAGCCATCTACTGCTTCTTCGCCATAGCAGACGCCTACGACTGGAGCGCCATAGGCGTCGGTATAGCCGCCCTGTATGCGTACATGATGATAGCCTACGCCATCGTCCTGTTCGCAATCGGGATGATCCCCGTGGTCGGTTGGATAATCGCGTTGCTCATCACCCTGTCTGACCTGATCGTCGGATGGATCACCGGCGCGGGATGGTCCCAGAGGCTGATGGAGTGGATAATAGATCTGATCACAGACTTCAGGGTAAGGTCCGAGATCGACATGGAGTTCCTGGGCACAGA
>JAUVEQ010000382.1 GCA_030594725.1 Methanobacteriota archaeon | reverse complement strand
GCGACCGCGCCGTAGGCGAAGCACATCAGGAGCCGCCTGTAGGGTTCCCTCCCGTACCGTTCCCAGTTCCGCGCCACGACCAGAAAGTACAGGCTGGGCACGAAAGCGACGGCTACGATGATGATCGTGAAGAGGAAGGCGTCGACCATTCTCCTTCAAATTCCCCCACCCCCACAAGTAGTTTGCCGGACGGTTCTCAACTGGCGAGGTCATCCATGGGTCGACCGATTGTCCAGAGCTCTGATAACAACCTTTTTATTTTTAAGAGGGGTTATCATGTCCAGTTAGCGGTAGGTGGATTTGGATGGGAGCATCCCGTAGCGCCTCGTTGGCGGCTCTAGTCGTCATGTTGCTCATCGCAAGTGCCCTCGGGCCAGTGTTGGTAGTATCGGCTGCCACCACCATCTTTCCCGACGTCGTCTACAGGGGCACCCTGAGCACGGTCAATGATCGGGTCGACTACAACTTCACCGCCGCGACCGGGGATTGGACCGTGGTCGCCTCCAACATCTACGAGGGAACGGGCTCCTACGACCACGGGCTCCGGACCAACATCTCCTCGAAGAACCCCATCGTCAAGACACCCGTGGGCAGCATCCACAACACGCGGCCCGCCGGGGTCATCGCCATCAACGGCCACGACCTTACCTCCGACACCGACTACACTGTCTCGGAGGAGTTCACGTCCTTCTCCCCCTCCTACGCGATGCAGCTGAGGACGGGGCTCACCACCCTCAGTCACAACAGCCAGACCGTCTCGGACGACATGGGGCCAGACGGCATCGTCATGGCCTACGAGATCAACCTGAACAAGCGGGACACCATCGACCTGCGGCTCAGGATACCTCCCGAGTGGACCTACAACTACCACTTCGCGCTCTTGCTGTTCTCCCCCAATGGTCGCTACCACCAGTGGGAGGGCAGCGGTGGGACCCACCCGGTGGCCTACTCCGACGCCGGCGAGAACAGCGAGCAGGCCCTGGTCTACGTTGCGATGGACCCCGGGACCTACCTCATCGTCCTGCTGAACCAGGGCGTTCCCGACGAGATCATGTACGACCTGGAGGTGGGCATAAACGGCCTGCCCCTGTTCGACGGTCAGATCGACGAGGAGACGCTGACCCGGGTGAACCTCAAGGACTACTACCGCATCGACGTGGACGCGGGGGAGTGGAGCGCGGCCGTCGTCAAGGCCCGCGGTGAGATCGACCGGACCTTCACCCACTCCCTCCACTGGCCTACCCCCGACAGCAACGAGATGGCGATGGACGAGCTGACCGACGATAGCCCGGTGGGCATCATCGCCCTCAACGGCTACCAGCTGGCCTTCGGCGACACCTATTTCATCAAGGAGGAGTACGCGACCGGCGGCACCGAGGTGCCCTTCACAATCCAGTTCGCCAGCTCCTCGATGACGTTACCATCCACCAACGCCACCACACCCGGGTCCCTCACCAGCTCCGACATCTTCACGCTGTACGAGATAGACCTCCGGTCCTCCCAGACGGCCGACTTCAGGCTCCAGGTGAACCCCGATTACAACTACGATTACGACCTGGGCATGTACGTCTTCCCGCCCGAGGACAAGTACTACTCCATATCGGGCGAGCGACCCGAGTTCGCCTCCGGTCCCACGGCCCAGTCCCGGAGCGGGGGCAACACCGAGCAGAACGTGGTGTTCACCGCCCCGGTCAATGGCATCTACTCCGTCATCATCGTGAACTTCGCCCCGAGGGACGACATACCCTTCACCCTGGACGTCACCATCCAGGGACGTGCCCTCGTGGACGACACTCCCCTGGTCGGGGACCTCAACGAGCAGAACAGGGAGGACCTGTACCAGTTCCAGGCCCTTCCCGACGGATGGAACATGGTGGGCAGCAGGCTGGCATCCTCCGAGGGGTCGTACTGGCACAACCTGCACAGCACCGCCCTGGACACCAACCCCATCCTCCAGGAGCTGGTCGGGTACGTCCCGGGCAGCAAGAAGGGCCAGATGGACCTGGAGCCCGTGGGGCTCATCGCCGTGAACGGTTACGAGCTGTCCAGCTCCACCAGGTACTTCGTCCGAGAGGAGGTGGACACCGACTCTCCCGTCTACGTCATCGAGCTGGAGAACTCGCCCCGCACCCTGTCGGCGCAGTCCGACAACCTGACCGGCAACTTCAGGGCCGAGGAGTTCCTCGAGACGTACGTGGTGGACCTGGAGGAGAGGGACACCATCGACATAACCATCACACCCCCGGCCGGATACACATACCCCTACCTGTTCGGCCTTTACGTCTTCGCCCCAGGTGCGCTGTACAGGAACCTGGGCACCGAGGGGGACGTGGCGGCCATGTCCACCCCTGGCGACAGCCGGGACCCGACCCTGATGTACACCGCATCCGTGGCCGGCGAGTACCTGATCGTGGTGGCGAACCTGGGGACCATGGAGAGCCTGGACTACGAGCTGGTCTACGCCGTCAACGGGTTCCCCTCCAGCCTGGTCACCTTGAACACCGGGGTCCTGGACGAGGACAACTCCGAGGACGCGTTCAACTTCAACGCCGTATTCGACGACTACACCCTGGTGGTGGTCCGGCTTCCAGAGGTCGACCCGGTGGCACCGATGACCGCCACCCTGAGGTGGCCCAGCATCGACTCGGTAGCGCTCTCGACCCTGGAGCTCACGGCGGACGACCCCGTGGGCGCCTTCGTCATAGACGGCACCCAGCTGCAACAGGGCAATCCCCGCCACTTCATCCTCTTAACGGCCGAGGTACCCGGGGGAAGGACCCTCTCGTACCAGGTCCAGATAACGTACAGCTCGGGCTCCTGGCCCGGTGGGGAGATGAACTTCACCGACCAGGAGATAGGGGCCTCCTACTCGCCGACGCTGAACTCTGGTTCCACGGCGGACATCTCACTGCGGATGCCGCCCGACTACACCTACTCGTACGACCTGGGCCTCTTCGTGTTCGCCCCCGACGCCCCGTACATGTCCACCACCGACCCCGAGGCGGGTCCCCGGGCATGGACCGCCAACGG
>JAUVEQ010000235.1 GCA_030594725.1 Methanobacteriota archaeon | reverse complement strand
TCCTACGCGACGGCGAGATCGTTGGACGGGGCACGAACCCGACGGGGTTCGACCAATCCGAGGCCGTCGAGAAGGCGTTCGTGATGGCCCTCGAGGAAGCGGGCCTTGCCCGCGACCAGGTCGACAGGACCGTGGCCACGGGAGCGGGTCGCAAGGCCGTTCACATTGCCCAGGGTAATGTCACAGA
The DNA here is from genome assembly GCA_030594725.1 of Methanobacteriota archaeon. GTDB lineage: Archaea > Thermoplasmatota > DTKX01 > DTKX01. Next base: position 4,925 of record JAUVEQ010000235.1, on the reverse strand, counting down.
GGTGACGGCGGACGCCCGGGGTGCGAACAGGTTGATGCCCTCTGCCAGGACCGTGATCGATGTTGGCGCCGAGGAGGGTCGAGGCATATCCATCGACGAGAATGGCTCTGTCGTCGATTTCGCGATCAACGAGAAGTGCGCAGCGGGCGCAGGGGCGTTCACAGAGGCCATGGCAAGGGCCCTGGAGATCCCTCTGGAGGACATCGGCGAGCTCAGTCTCAAGTCCACCAAGAGCATAGACATGAACGCCCAGTGCACTGTGTTCGCCGAGTCCGAGCTGGTCACACTCGTGCACTCCAACACCGAAATAGCGGACATCGCAAGGTCCGTCCATGACGCCATCTCGTCCAGGATCACATCCATGGTGCGCCGGGTGGGCCTCCAACCCGAGGTCGTGCTCATCGGTGGCGTCGGTCACAACGTGGGCTTCAAGAAGTCTCTGGAGGAGGACCTGGGAATGCATGTGGAGGTTCCGGAATACCCGGAGTACGTCACGGCGCTGGGAGCGGCGATCATCGCCCAAGAGCGCATCGGAGGTGCTTAGGATGGCCGAGGAGGAACGACCGGAGTACTGGCGGTGGCCAGAATCCCGATGGACCAACCCGGACGTTGACTGGAAGGCGGGGGACATCATAACAGCGGGCGTGGACGTGGGCTCCGTCAGCTCCCAGGCCGCCATCATGGTGGATGGACAGCTTTTTGCCTACAGCAACATGAGGACCGGCTCCAACAGCCCGGACAGTGCCACCAATGCGATGGACTGGGCCCTCAAGGACACCGGGATGACCCTGGATGACATCCATTACGTTGTCGGCACCGGATACGGGCGGGTCAACGTGCCCTTCTCCAACAGGGCCATAACGGAGATCGCCTGCCACGCACGTGGGGGCAACTTCATGTACGGTCCCACCGTCCGGACCATCCTGGACATGGGAGGTCAGGACTGCAAGGCCATCCGCTGCGACGAGCGTGGCAAGGTGGACGAGTTCCTTATGAACGACAAGTGCGCAGCCGGCACCGGCCGGGGCATGGAGGTCTTCGCCGACCTGCTATCGGTCCCCATCCAGGACGTGGGCGATATGTCCCTCGATGTCGAGGAGGAGCCCGAGCCCGTGAGCAGCACCTGTGTCGTCTTTGCGAAGACCGAGGCCACCGGCCTCCTCCGCGAGGGCTGGCCCAAGGAGAAGGTGCTGGCGGCCTACTGCAGCGCCATGGCCCACAGGGTGGTCACCCTGCTGGAGCGGCTGGGTGTCGAGGAGGACTTCGCCATCACCGGAGGGATCGCAAAGAACAAGGGGGTCGTGAGCCGTCTGGAGGCAGAGCTGGGCATCACCACCTTGGAACCCCGTTACGACACCCAGATCGCGGGTGCAGTGGGAGCCGCACTTTTCGCCGAGGCCCTTGTCAAGAAGCAGCGCAAGCAGGCGGGAGGTTGAAGCGCCATGAGGGCGAACTACGGATACACCGATGGATCGGGAGAATGGTACATCACCATCGATACGAACAAGTGCGATGGTTGCCGAAAGTGCGAGGAGGTCTGCCCGGAGGGCTGCTTCGCCATCGAGGTGGACGACTACGACGACGAGGTGGCGATGATCACCGAGGTCCAACGGAAGAAGATCAAGTACTCCTGCGGCCCCTGCAAGCCCGTGGGCGAGGAGCACGTCGAGCCCTGCCACGAGGCCTGCCCCCATGGAGCCATCGAGCACTCGTGGTGAAGATAATAACCTATCAACGTCCCTATCATGAAGGGACTCACCGGTAACGGGAGGTGGAGCCATGTTGAACCTTGAGGTGGATGGTAAGGAGGTCAGCGTGCCCGAGGGGACGAACCTTGTGGAGGCCGCAGAGGCGGCCGGAGCTTTCGTGCCACACCTCTGCTGGGAGCCCGGGCTCGAGGCTGACGGTGCCTGCGGACTGTGCGTGGTGGGCATAGAAGGCCGCCCAGGGACGGTGCTGGCGTGCGAGACCCTGGCGGAGGAAGGCATGTCCGTCAGGACCAACCATCCCGAGGCCGTCGCGATCCGACGTCGACGCCTGGAGCTCATCAAGTACGACCATGCGAACGATTGCCAGCTCTGTCCCAAGAACGAGATTTGTCAGCTCCAGGAGGCGTCCCGTGCCGCGGGGGTGGATATCCATGTTCCCAAGAAGCTGGCGTATCCTGCCGAACCCGACAAGAGCCATCCGCTTTTCAACCTGGACCGGTCCAGGTGCATCCTGTGCGGCAAGTGCGTGAAGGTCTGCCGCGACCTCCAGGGCCTGGGTGCCCTGGAGATAGCGGGTGTGGGCTTTGCCCAGCACGTGAGCGGCCGGGGAGATGTGGCCATCGCAGAGTCCACATGCGAGTCCTGCGGACAGTGCGTCGACCGATGCCCCACCGCTAGCCTGCTTCCCAAGGTGTTCCAGGTACCGACGGAGGAGGTGAGGACGGTCTGCCCGTACTGCGGCGTCGGCTGCTCCATCTACCTGGGCATCTACTACGACCGGCTGACCGGCGTCAGGGCGGACATGGAGGGTCCCTCGAACCGGGGCGCATTGTGCGTGAAGGGCCGCTTCGGCATTGTCGACATGGTGAACAGCATGAGCCGCCTGGAGGCTCCCCAGGTGAGGGATGGCCCGGGCATCCTTCAGAACGTGTCCTGGGATGATGCCATAGGGGCGGTCGCCGATGGATTGAAGGAGCACGTGGGCAAGGGCACCTTCGCCATGCTGGCATCCGCCAAGGCCACGAACGAGGAGAACTATCTCGTGCAGAAGTTCGCCCGCGTGGTGATGGGCACCAACAACGTGGACCATTGCGCAAGGCTCTGCCACGCTCCCACGGTCGCGGGTCTTCGCGAGACGATGGGAAGCGGGGCGATGACCTGCTCCATCGAGGACATCGACCGGACGGACTGCATCTTCATCATCGGCTCGAACACCTCCGAGACACACCCGGTCATCGGGACCCGCGTAAGGCGTGCGAAGCGCAAGGGCACTTCCCTCGTGGTGGCCGACCCGAGGCGCACCGACATGGCGATGAGGGCGGACGTATGGCTACGTCACAATCCGGGCACGGACATCGACCTTCTCGCAGGCCTTGCCATGGCCGTACTGGACGAGGGTCTGGAGGACAAGGCCTTCATAGATGGTCGGACGGAGGGCTTCGACGCGTTCAGGGCCTCCCTCGAGGGATTCTCGCCAGAGTCCGTGGAGGAGGCGACCGGTGTTCCGTGGACCAAGATCCAGAAGGCGGCAAGGCTCATCGGCGAGGCCGACGCGGCGATCATCATGTACGCCATGGGTATCACCCAGCATGCCCACGGGACCGACAACGTGAGGGCCGTATCCGACCTGGTGCTGCTGACGGGCAACATAGGAAGACCAGGTGCTGGCATCGCACCCCTGCGGGGCCAGAACAACGTGCAGGGCGGCGGCGACATGGGCGCCCTCCCCGATCTTCTGCCAGGATACTCGAGCGTGGAGATACCCGAGGCGAGGGCACGCTTCGAGAGGGTGTGGGGGACCGAACCCCCCGCGCAACCCGGGATACCCCTCACCGAGATGTGGGATGCCATCCTGGATGGGCGCATCAAGGCCATGTGGATCGTCGGCGAGAACCCCTTCCTTTCGGATCCCGATTCATCCCGTGTCGAGGAGGCCCTCAAGGCCCTAGACCTTCTCATCGTGGAGGAGATATTCCCGACGGGCACCTCGAACCTGGCCCACATCATCCTACCCGCCGCATCGTTCGCGGAGAAGGACGGCACCTTCACCAACACCGAGAGAAGGGTGCAGCGGGTAAGGAAGGCATTAGAACCCGTGGGCAAGGCGAGGGCGGACTGGGAGATACTTTGCGATATTGCCCGGAGAATGGGAGCCCAGGGCTTCGACTTCGGGTCACCATCCGATGTGATGGACGAGATCGCTAAGGTCGTTCCCCAGTACATGGGGATCAGCTACGCGAGGTTCGAAGAGGACCCACGCGGGATCCAGTGGCCCTGTCCAGACCCCAGCTATCCCGGGACGCCCATCCTGCACGTGGACACCTTCCCCACTCCCAGCGAGAGGGCCCGTTTCGCTCCCCTCGTCCACAGGGAAGTGGCCGAACCCACGGACCCGGAGTATCCCCTGGTGCTCACAACTGGCAGGAGCCTCTACCATTTCCACACGGGCACGATGACCCGCAAGGTCTCTGGCCTCAACGACATCCGCCGAGAGGAATTGGTGGAGATCAATCCAATGGATGCAAGGCGATCCGGCATCGACGATGGGGGGGTCGTGCGTGTGACATCGCGCAGGGGAACGCTGACGGCCAAGGCCCTGGTGACCGAGAGGTCCCCTCCCGGGACGATCTTCATGACCTTCCACTTCTCGGAGTCCCCCACGAACCGGTTGACCATCGCGGCCCTGGACCCGGATGCCAAGATAGCGGAGACTAAGGTGTGCGCGGTCAAGGTCGAGCCGGCCACGGATGACGAGATGGAGGCTCCGGCGGATGACGCGGGCGACGACCTGGACGACCTGTTCTGAGGTGAAGATGATGGAGGAGGGCTGGAATCGAAGGATGGTGGCGAGCGAACCCCGACTATCCGAGATGGTGGAGATGTACGAGGACCTGGGCTTCGAGGTCAAGCTGGAACCCGTGGGCCCGGACGACCCATACTGGGAAGAGGACGGTTGCACGATCTGCCTCGAGGACCCATCCGTCAAGGACCTGGTCAAGGTGGTGTACACCCGCAGGGTCCCAGGAAAGGCAGACCAACGAGATGATGGCCTGTTCGATTGACTTTGGCAGAATCCCTTAATAGACTGTGCGACCTAGACGTGGGGGAGGAGAGATCGTTGCGGATAACGGTGAAGGCCCTTAGACCCTTCAAGGAGGCCCTCGGCTCGGGCGACCTGGAGCTGGAGCGCCCCGAGGGTGAGACGGTGGAGGGTCT
>JAUVEQ010000203.1 GCA_030594725.1 Methanobacteriota archaeon | reverse complement strand
TTCCTGTCGGTCATCACGATGTTGCCCTTGGTGACCCCCGCGGACACCAGGACCCGGGCGATGGCTATGTTGGCCGCACCTGCCCCTATCATCGCCACCTTCATCTCGGGGAGCTTCTTGCCCACCAATTTCGCGGCGTTGATGAGGGCGGCCGTCTCGACGGTGGCCGTGCCCTGCTGGTCGTCGTGCCAAACGGGGATCTTGAGATCGGGGTCCGCCCGGAGGCGGTCCAGGATGGAGAAGCACTTGGGCTTCTCGATGTCCTCAAGGTTGATGCCACCGATGGAGGGCTGTAGCCACTTGCACAGCTTTATTATCTCCTCCTCGTCGGTGGTCTGCACGCACAACGGGAATGCGTCCACGCCACCCAGGTACTTGAACAGCAGCGCCTTGCCCTCCATGACGGGCATGGCGGCCTCGGGACCGATGTTACCGAGTCCCAGCACACGGGTCCCGTCGGAGATGACGGCGATGGTGTTCCATCTGTTGGTGTGACGGAAGGATTCCAACGGGTCCTCGTGGATGATATTGCACGACTGGGCCACGCCGGGCGTGTACCAGATGCCGAAGTCATCGAAGCTCCGGATTACACACTTCGGGGTCACCTCGATCTTTCCCTTGTAGAACGGATGGTAGATCTCGGCCAGGCGTTGGGGCTCGTATGCCTTCGCCAGCAACTCCTCCTTGGTGATCTTCTTGTCCTCGGCCATGGGGTCCCCCCCTGTCGGGGCACGAACGCGATCGGCGCGGGGGGAATCGATTCTGTTCTATTTAATGGAGGGGGCTGATATGACCGTTGGCGAGGGGGCTGCTCTGGCTTGCCTACCTACTTCAGCAGTTCCCGGGCGATGACAAGGCGCTGGACCTCCGAGGTGCCCTCGCCGATCTCCGTCAGCTTCGCATCCCTGAGCAGGCGCTCGATGTCGTAGTCCCTGGTGTAGCCGTAGCCGCCGTGGATCTGCAGGGCCTTGTTCGCGCAGTGGGCACTGACCTCGGAGGCGTACAACTTGGCCATGGCGGACTCCAGGCTGTGCTTCATCTTGGCGTCCTCGAGGGCGGCTGAATAGTAGACCAGACAGCGGGCGGCCATGATCTCGGTGGCCATGTCCGCTAACATCCACTGGATGCCCTGGAACTTGCTGATGGGACGGCCGAACTGCTCCCTCTCCTTGGAGTACTGTAGGCCCAGGTCGTAGCAGCCCTGGGCAAGACCCAACGCCATGGCGCCGATGGAGATGCGACCCTCGTCCAGGATCTCGAGGGAGCCGATGAAGCCCTTGCCCCTCTCGCCCAGCAAGGCGTCCTCGGGGACGCGGCAGTCCTCGAAGAAGAGCTCTGACGTGATGGAGCTGCGCAGTCCCATCTTCTTCTCGTCCTTCCCGTAGGTGTAACCGGGGGTGCCGTTCTCCACGATGAAGGCGCTTATGCCGTGGACACCCTTGCCAGGGTCTGTGCGTGCCATGACAATGGTGACGCCCGCGACGCTGCCATTGGTTATGAACACCTTGTTCCCGTTGATGACCCACTCGTCGCCGTCAAGGACCGCGGTGGCCGCCGTGGCGCCCGCGTCGGAGCCGGCGTTGGGCTCCGTCAGGCCCCAGGCGGAGAGCCACTCCCCCGAGGCGCAGAGGGGCAGGTACTTCTCCTTCTGCTCCTCGGTGCCGTGCTTGAGGATGTGGCCGGTGCCCAGGGAGTTGTGGGCCGCCACGGTGATGCCCGTGCCCCCGCACACCCTGGACAGCTCCTCGACCACGATGGCGTAGGAGACGGTGTCCGCTCCCGCCCCGCCGTACTCCTGGGGCACGCACATGCCCATGAAGCCCAGCTTGGCCATCTTCTTCACGATGGGCCATATGAACTTCTCCTCCTCGTCGTACTCGGTGGCGATGGGCTTGACCTCGGTCTGGGCGAACTCGTTCGCGACCTGCCTGACCATGAGCTGCTCCTTGGTGAGCTCGAATTGCACGGTGTGGCCTCCCGGACACTTCATTAGCTGGGCCAGGGGTGGCCCGGGCTAGAACGGGCGGGAGAACGGGCTCGGGTCAGATAAGGCTTTCTGCCAAGCCGCGTCAACTGGCCTTGCCGGCCACACGGGTCCCTGTTCAGTATCTGATGACCACGACATGGCGTCCGAAAGAACATGGAGGCTCGACGCCCCCTAACAGGGGCTCAAGCCAGGTAGACCATGCTTTCCTCCACGTGCTTGGTGGTCCGGAACCTGTTGTGCACCTCGCGTATCGCCTCGGCGTCCCCCGAGAACAGGAGGATCTCGCAACACTTGCATGCGCCATCGTGTACACTGCACGTGTGGTCGGCGAAGTCCGTGTGCATGAAGGACTTGAAAAGGTGCATGCTGGAATGGCGGATGTCGGACACCTCGCGGGCGGCCTTGTTGTCGTAGAGGAGGATCATGACCCCGTCGATGGGACCCTCGAGCTGGGCCAGCTCCAGGCGCTCCTTTATCAGACCCCGGACGGCGTCCCTCACCAGCTCGGACCTGCTGGGGTAGCCCATCTCATCCACCAGCCTGTCCACCTCCCTAGCTGTGCTCTCGGGTAGACTTATGGAAATGATCTCGGTGTCCTTACCCTTCCTGGTCATGCACGTTCCTCCGGCCCACGGACGGGTGACCCAATCGGTTCGGCGTTATTAAACTTATTTGAGTGGAGCATGGAGAAGTTATTAACCGATGCCCCATGATGTCGGCCCTCCGTCCCATGGGCGGGACCTTCCAAAGGATTAAAAGGAGCGGGGTCGATTCTTACGACCCCGGGGTCGACCTCCTCGGGGGTATTGTCAAGGGGAAGGAGGACCTGCTTTGGAGAACATCGTCTATCGACCCAGCGAGGAGATGATCGAGCATGCCCGCATCACCGATTTCATGCGGGTGTACGGCATCCCGGACTACGACGAACTGATCAAACGGACGTCCCGGGACGACGAGTGGTTCTGGGACGAGGTCACCAAGCACCTGGGCATCGAGTGGTTCGAGCCCTACCACACGGTCAAGGACACCTCCAGGGGCATTCCCTGGACCCAGTGGTACGTGGGTGGCAAGCTGAACATAGTCCACAACATCCTGGACCGCCATGCGATGGGGGCCGATTCTGGGAACCTCGCCGTCGTCTGGGAGGGGGAGGACGGGGAGACCAGGATGCTCACGTACCTGGAGCTCTACGAGCAGGTTTCCCGGTGCGCCAGCGGCCTCCGCCAACTGGGCATCGGCAAGGGCGATACCATCGGCCTCTACATGCCCATGGTCCCCGAGACGGTCGTTCAGTTGCTGGCATGCCTCAAGATCGGGGCGATATGCATCCCCATCTTCTCCGGTTACGCGCCACCCGCCGTGGCCCAGCGGTTGCAGAACGCAGAGGCCAAGTTGCTCTTCACCGCCGACGGCTCGTCGAGGAGGGGCAAGCCCATCTCCATCAAGCCCAACGCCGACAAGGCGGTGGCCGACTCACCCTCGGTGAGGTACACCGTGGTGGTCAAGCGGGCCGGGAACGAGGTCCCCTGGAACATGGAGAAGGACGTCTGGTGGGACGACCTCCTCCAGATGGGCACCAAGGCTCCCACGGAGGTCATGGACTCGGAGGACCCGGCCCTCATCATCTACACCTCGGGTACCACTGGCATGCCCAAGGGCACGGTGCACACCCATGCTGGCACCCTAGTCCAGGTGGCAAAGGAGGTGGGTTACTTCTTCGACGTGAAGAAGACCGACCTGTTCTTCTGGCTGTCTGACATCGGATGGATGATGGGGCCATGGATGATCATCGGCTCCCTCCATCACGGCTGTCCCATATTCATCTACGAGGGCGCGCTGAACTACCCGGGTAACGACCGCCTCTGGAAGATGATCGACCGCCACGGGGTGACCATCTTCGGGATATCCCCCACCGCCATCCGCATGCTGATGGGCTTCGGCAAGGAGGAGGTGGAGAAGCACGACCTGTCGTCATTGCGCATCCTGGGTTCCACGGGCGAGGCGTGGGACACGGACTCCTGGACATGGTTCTTCGAGAACGTGGGAGGGAGCCGCTGCCCGATCATCAACATCTCCGGGGGAACGGACATCATCGGTTGCTTCCTGGCTCCCCTGCCGATCAACGTGCTCAAGCCCAACACCCTCCGTGGCCCCGGCATTGGCATGTCCATGGATGTCTGGGACGAGGAGGGGCACTCCCTGAGGGGCACGGGCGAGGTGGGCTACCTGGTGGCCACGAAGCCCACGCCCTCGATGACCCGTGGCCTCTGGGGCGATCCCGAGCGCTACATCGAGGCATACTGGAGCACATGGAAGGATATCTGGGACCACGGCGACTGGGCCCACGTGGACGAGGATGGGTTCTGGTACCTGCGGGGCCGGGCCGACGACACCATCAAGGTCGCTGGCCGTCGCATCGGGCCCGCCGAGATCGAGTCCGCCCTCATCGACCACGAGGCAGTCCGAGAAGCGGCGGCGATCGGGGTGCCCCACGAGATCAAGGGCGAGGGCATCATGGCCTTCGTGGTCCTCAAGCCCGGTCACGAGCCATCCGAGGAGCTGCGGTCCGCCCTGCGTGAGCAGGTGGGAGCCGTGCTAGGGAAGGTGGACAGGCCCGAGGACGTGCGCTTCGTCGACGACCTGCCAAAGACCCGGAGCGCCAAGATAGTCCGTCGGGTCATAAAGAAGCGCTACCTGGGCGAGACGGACCTTGGGGACCTGTCGTCCATAGAGAATCCCGACGCCATCGAGGGCATAGCCCACTCTAGATGAGATGCGTTCCGCTCTCCCTGTGAAAAGGTATGGGTCTACCGAGCCAGTGCTCACTCTTCATCGCCCATGCGCCCGACCATCACCAGGTACACCACGCCCACGATGACGCCGGCGATCACCATGATGCCTATGGTCAGCTGGCTCGAGGAGGCTCCGCCGAGGGACCCGAACAGGCCGTCGTCGGAGGTCTCGCCCTCATCGCTGGTCGTGTCGGTACCGTCGGTACCGGTCGGATCGTCACCGGAGCTCGGATCGTCGATCGCGGGATCGTTCGGCGGCCCCTCGGTCGGGGGTGGGCAATCATCGCCGGCTCCAAGGACCGATGCTGGTACGACGAAACCGATGGCCAGGAAGAGACCGAAAAGAATCAATAGGAATCTCTTATCCACCTTTGCTCTCACATTGTCACCCGGTCCCTAACAAACGAGCTTGAGATATTATAGGTTGCCGTCCAGTTCTCAGGAGAAGGGAATAGTGGGGGTGAGGGTCTCCGCCGAGATGACCCGGCCATGGAGGCGAACGTCGGAACCCGTCTTCGGCAACCGCCGAGGTTCTGGCCGTTTCTGGACCAGGTCCCTGCGGCGGATTGCGAAACCCTTCTTTACCGTCAGCCCCTTACAGGAACCCCGGAAATTTTCTCCGGTCGGTGGTTGATGCGAATGGTGAAAAAGGTTGCTGTTGTTGGAGGCGGGATATCACGTTACGAGAAACCTCGCCGAGAGAACATCGAGGAGATGGTCGCCGAGGCCGTCCTGGAATCCCTCGAGGACTACCCGAACTTGGACCTGAGCGAGGTGGACAATCATGTTCTCTCGTACTTCTCGGACCACTTCGCTGGCCAGCTGGCGGCCTCTTGGATCCCGAACGACTACCTGGGGCTGACCCCGAAGGGCATCACCAGGGTCGAGAACGGCGGGGCGGGTCCCGGCACCGCCATCAGGGCC
>JAUVEQ010000294.1 GCA_030594725.1 Methanobacteriota archaeon | reverse complement strand
CGCATTCTGGCTCTTCCGCGATTACGGCATCGAGGTCCACGCCACGGTCTACGACGAAGAGTCCTCGGGACGGGACAACGACGTGGTTGTCTACGTCAACGACACCTACGGTCGCGCCCTCACGGGCGTCAGGGTCTATATCGACCGCCAGTTCGTGGGTGTCCCCGACTCCTCGGGCGAGCTGGAGGACTACAACTACACCCGGGGCATCCATCTGGTCAACGTGACCTTGTACGGACTGGAGGCGGACACCACCTTCTACTCGGAGGGGACGGTCATCCCAAACCAGGAGCCATCGGTGGCCATCACCGACCCCGATGAGGACGACGAGGTCAGCGGCATCTACAACGTCCGAGGGACCAGCTCTGACCCCGACGGCATCGTCAGCTACGTGGAGGTAAGGTTCAACGGCTCGGCCTGGCAGAGGGCCGTCGGCCGTGGCAGCTGGGGTTACGAGTGGGACACGCGGGACCTGGCCGACGGGGACTGGCTCATCGAGGCCAGGGCCTACGACGGCGACCTGTATTCCACCATCGAGAAGGTCAATGTGACCGTCTACAACCCCGTGGTCTACGAGGAGATCCTTCTGGTGGACGACGATGGCGGACAGGCCTACGAGGTCTGGTACACCCAGGCCCTGAACGCCGGCGCCAAGGACTTCGACACCATTAGCGTGCCCCGTGGCGATGACGGACCCGACGCCGAACGGCTCAAGAGGGCGAAGATCGTCATCTGGCTCACGGGCGAGGAGGGCGAGGACACCCTGACCGCCGCTGACGTGTTGGCCCTCACCGACTTCCTGGACGAGGGTGGCGCCCTGTTCATCACGGGGCAGGACATCGGCCGCGACCTCACCTCCGTGGGCACCGTGACCTCCGCGTTCATGAGGGACTACCTGAGGGCGGACTTCGTCTCGGACAACGCCGACGACTACGACCTCATCGGTGTGCCCGGAGAGGATATCTCCGGCGGCGTCAACATCTCCATCGAGGGCGGGACCGGAGCTCCCAACCAGAACTATCCCAGCGAGATCCAGCCCCGCAGCGGGGCCTCCTCTGTGTTCCTCTACAACAGCACCGCCGAGGCGGCCGTCAAGTACGGGAGCACCACCTTCCGCACCGTCTACTTCGCCTTCGGCTTCGAGGGCATCGCCGTCCGCAGTGACCGGAACCGCATCATGCTGGCGGTGCTGGACTGGCTGGCCTCCAACGTGACCACCGACCCCAATCTGCCACCCGAGGTGAACGCGGGCAACGACATCGTGGTCACCGTGGGCGAGGTGGCCATCCTGCGTGGGACCGCCACTGACCCGGACGGGCTGGTGGCCCTCTACGAGTGGGACTTCGATGGCGACGGCACTTACGACTGGAGCAACGGGACCACGGGCAGGGCCCAGTGGACCTACGACACCCCGGGCAACTACACCGCCAAGCTGCGGGCCACCGACAACATCGGCGACTTCGCCACCGCGACCGTCTCGGTCGAGGTGCGCCCCCGGCCACCCAACGTGGACCCGGTGGCGGATGCGGGAGCGGACATCGAGGTCGACCAGGGCGACCCGGTCGAGTTCCTGATGGCGGGCTACGATCTTGATGGCATGGTCGTGCTCTACGAGTGGGACTACGATGGTGACGGCACCTACGACGAGGCCTCCGCCGTGCCGACCACCACGGTGCACATCTACTACGATCCGGGCACCTACACGGCGGTCCTGCGCATCACCGACGACGATGGTGCCACCGATACTGACGACCGTGTCGTGACCGTGAACGAGAAGGTGCAGAACCAACCTCCCACCGCCGACGCGGGGCCCGACCTGGAGGCCCAGATAGGCACCGAGGTGACCCTGGTCGGCCGCGGCAACGACACCGACGGTCACATCGCGACCTTCAAGTGGGACTTCGACGGGGACGGTGTGTACGACGTCACATCATCCAGCACGGGAACGGCGCTCCACACCTACAACGAGCTCGGTGTGTTCACGGCCCGTCTGCTGGTCATCGACGACCAGAATGCGGCGGCCACCGACACCTGCAACATCACCATCGTCCCGGTCCACATCAACAAGGCTCCCACGGCCGACGCGGGCTCCGACGATATCGTCCAGGCGACCCAGGGCGAGGAGATGGAGTTCCAGGGGACCGGAACGGACCCCGACGGGTTCATCGCCCTCTACGAGTGGGACTTCGACGGGGATAAGGTCTACGACTGGAACGATACCCAGGCCCGGATAGCGGTCTGGACCTACGAGGAGACCGGTCTGTTCATCGCACGGTTCCGTGTGACGGACAACGACGGCGAGACCGACGTGGACATCCTCCGCGTCCAGGTGAGCTCGTCCATCACCCCGAACGAACCTCCCACCGCTGATGCGGGAGGACCCTACGAAGGCATATCGGGAGAGACCCTCACCCTTATCGGCAAGGGCTCGGACCCCGACGGAAGCGTGGTCTCGTACGAGTGGGACTTCGAGGGAGATGGAACGGTCAACTACTACTCCCCGGACTCGGGAACCACCTCCGTGACCTACGAGATGTCGGGGACCTACAACGCGGTCCTGAAGGTCACCGACGACGGGGGTGCCGTGGCCACCTCGACCGCCGTGGTGCGCATCGAGAGGGCGAACGCGGAACCCACCGTGAGGTTGACCGAGCCATCACCGGGCCAGACCCTCGAGGGCTACTACGTCATCCGTGGTACTGCCACTGATGACACCGGGATCGCCTCGGTCGAGCTCCGCATCGACGAGGGGAGCTGGGTGCGCGTGACGGGCACCATGAGCTGGACCTACGATTACGACGCCTCCGGTCTGGTCCCTGGCACCCACACCCTGTTCATCCGCGCAACTGACGTCGACGGTGTCCGGTCCCGCGTGGTGGAGATCCAGTTCCTCGTGGATGAACCCGATGTGCAGGACGATGACGATGGTGGGAGCCTGTTCTCGGGCTTCATGATGTGGATCATCATCGTGATGGTGTTGATCCCGATAGTCGCGTCCATCATCATGGTGATCAGGTTCAAGAGGCGATGATAGGCAGGCCTGCCGCATAAAAGGCCAACGTTATCGAGGTTCACCGAGGCTCAGTCCAGCTCCTCGTCGAAGTCCATCGTCTCGATGGTCGGGCCTGCGTGGCGGGCCTTATCGAAGATATGGCCTCCAGGTCCACCGCGTTCGTCCCGGGCCTGATTGACGCACCCTTCCTTGTCGCAGATGCACTGGGCGAACAGGAACTGGGTCGCCTGCTCCCCGCAGTACGCGCACTTCTCCTCACTTGGGTTCATAAAGGTCCACCACTACCCACAAAGTATCCCTGGCCTCCAGTCCGAAGGCCTCTCCGCCGTATCCCTTTGCTTCGATCCTCAGGGTCCATATCCCGTCGCCGGGACTCTGGATGGTGAAGGTGTTGCTGTCCGACAGGGTGAAGTTCCGCTCCCAGTGGATCTCGTTGTTGGGCATGCGGAGCCGCAACGTCACCTCCGGTTCGAAGTAGATCGTGTAGTTGAGGATCTTCTGCTCTCCCAATAGGGAGGAGGGCAGTTCTATCGTGTACGTGAGCTTTATCCATCTGGCGCCCTCCTTCACCTTGAATGTCTCGGTGGAGGAGTAGGTGTCGGCCGGGACCAGGCCGTTGGCCTCCCACCTCACGTCCACGGGAGGCGGTGTGACCTTCCACAGGACAACGTCCTGCTCCTCGGTCCGGAACAGCAGTGCGTCCCTGACCGACCCTATGGAGAGGCACCCCGAGTTTCCGAGTACCAGGAAGAGAATCAGCAGTAGCATCAGCAGGGTCCTGGCTCGCACGGGCTTAAAAGGGGACCTGACTTATTAAATACTTTGGCCATTCGTTCGGGAAACCTGCACCCCTTGGCAGGTACCCCATCGGGGTCATGGGCAGGTCAATGAGGGGTGGCGCGGAGACCGTCTTCCCAAGGGAGGGGGATGTGGCCAGGGATGGGGCGGCTTATATGCAGGCCTTGTCGACAGGACTGGCTCTGAGCAAATGTATAAATAGCTCACCCCTCATATAGAACACACATACCGCTTAATTGTAGGGAGGTGAATGGATAACAGCTGATTGGAGGGTTACTGGATATCTTATGCGAGAGTGGGAAGAGCAATTGAAGAACCCGCAGG
>JAUVEQ010000180.1 GCA_030594725.1 Methanobacteriota archaeon | reverse complement strand
ACCTAGCTGGAAAGGACGATTGATCTGGAGATCATTGGAACCCAACGTGGACAAGTTCATCGCAGCGTCCCAGTTCATGTACTCACTGTTCCTGCGCGCGGGTATCGATGAGGACCGTTGCAGACTTGTTTACAATGGGATCGACACCTCCGAGTTCGATCCTACGCCAGTCCCCGAGGAGCCGATCATCCTCTATGTCGGGGAGGTCACCCGGGTCAAGGGGACAGACACCCTGATAGAGGCGATGCCGAAGGTCCTCGAGTCGGTCCCTGACGCCAGCCTCCGGATCGTTGGCACAGGCGACCTGGTACCGACCCTCGAGACCCAGGTCAAGCGGATGGGGTTGGAGGATGCCGTCAAGTTCTTTGGTTTCCAAACGGACATCAAATCATTCTATAGAGGTGCCAAGGTCGTCGCCTTGACCACACTTGGATTTGAGATCTGCTCATTGGTGCTCCTCGAGTCCCTTGCTTCTGGTCGTCCCGTCGTAGCCTCCAGTCGAGGGGGTAACCAAGAGGTCATTGAGGCTGGGAAGACCGGATACCTGTTCACCCCGGGAAGCTCTGACGAGCTAGCGGATGGATTGATCAAGGTCCTTTCCTCGGAGGAAAGGTCCCGAGGATTTGGAAAGGCGGCGAGAATTACGGCGGAGAAGAAATTCTCCTTGGACAGAGCTGTTGACGAGACCATCGAGGTCTACAGGGAACTTCGGGGATCATGACCCTGGACCCTTCCTCTACCTCTTCTCACTTCATGGGATCCTACCGTTCATGAACTGCTCCAGCCTCACCACGGACCGGATCGCATTACAGCCATGTTCAGTCCCTAGGTCGATCCTATTCTAGTGGGTCATCGAGAGTAGCATCTTAGTCCTCCCCCCGGGATGTATTAATACGGTCGAAGCTTCTTCAAATCCCCCAAGATCGGTTGGTGAGGGAATGGATAACACCGATATCGATATCGCCTTCGAGGATCTGGAGGAGGTCACCTTCGCGTTCCAGCGCCTCGACATCGAGAAGCGCAGTGAGATACTTGAACGGGCACATGATCTCGCAAAGACCCTGGGTGAGAGGGTACAGGGCCCAGCCATCGTGTCGGTCGAGTTCGGTGCGGTCAAGGACCGCCTCCGGGTCCAAGTGGGTTACCCTGTGGCCGCTCCCCTTGACATCGAGGGCGTCGAGACACGGACCTTGGAGCCCGTCCAGGTCATGACGGCGACCCACGAGGGCCCCTACGAAGACATCAGGGCCACCTACCTCCTGATGTATGGCGCCATGCGGGAGCGAGGATTGATCCCTGCTCCCGTAGTCCGGGAGGTGCTGCTGGAGATGGACGGGGACGGACCGGACAAGGGGACCTTCCTGGTCCAGTGGCCACTCCATGACTGGACCGGACTCCTCGCCGAAGGGATCGAGGAGGTGTTGGGTCCCGAGGCCCGGAACACGGTGATGGAGGGCGCCGACGGCCTGACCCCCGACACCCCCCGCGGGGAGAGGCTGGAGTGGGTGATGGCCGCCCTCGGGCGCCTGGACGGTATCGCCGACGAGGAGCAGAAGTTCTGGGCGGTGTCCAAGTGTGCCGACTGCTATCCCACCTGGCGCATCCAGGAGCTGCGGGAGGTCTACCTCCACAACCACGATGTGGACGAGGTCATGGATGCCATGAAGGGGGACACCGAGTGGTACTCCACCCCCTACAGGGAGGGGGACCTGATCTACCACACGAAGGTGCCCTACGACCGCGAGACGTGGGAGAAGGCGACGGACAGGGCTGAGAGGCGGAGGGCGTACTGCCACTGTGCCCTGGTGCAGGACCGCATCGACCATGTCCCGCCCACCTACTGCTACTGCGGCACCGGTTGGGTCCGTCAGGTCTGGGAGGGTATCATCGAGAGGCCGGTGAGGGTGGAGGTCCTCAAGAGCCTCCCGGCCGGCGACGACGAGTGCCAGTTCCTGATCCATCTTCCTGAAGGGATCTCGGAATGACGTGATCCCCCGGGCGAGGGCCTGTGGTGATCCCCATCGATGGCTAGTCCATCTTCGGGACCAGGCACATGAACACGAAGTCGGCGTCGCCCGCGTTGCGGAACTGGTGCCAATCGTTGGCGGGGATGTATATGACGTCCTCGGGGTGGATCTCCTGCTCCTCGTCACCGTACTTCATCATACCGTGACCGGACAGAACGTATATCTCGTGCTCGAAGTCGTGCTGGTGATACGGGGTGTGCCCGTCCTTCTTCACGGTGAACCTACGCATCTCGAAGTTCGGGACCCCGTGGGACCGTTTGAGGAGCCACTGGATGGTCACATCCTTGGCACCCTCCATCTCCACGGCCTCGACCTGGGTCTGGGACACGCTTGACCTGTACATCTTGCTCACCTCTTCCGCTGTGTGGAACTCCACGGCCCGATATATCCTTTTGGGCGAACGGTCTCAGGGTTGAAAAACGGGTCGAAACCTTCTTTTTGAAAGGAAACCAACTCCCAAGGGCATGAGGAGGCTCGATACTGCCGACACGAGGGCCCTGGCCCTCAAGTTCGCGGGTGACCCGCGCACGGCACGCGCCCATTTCGCCATCGAGATCGGCGGGGCTAGCGCGTGGCGAACGAGCGACTCCCGGTGCTACGCTGTTGCGTTCGAGGAGGGAACGGGCGAGGTCCATCTTATCGGGAACGGCGAGGCGGGGGAGATCATGGAGTTCCTGCGGCCCCTCCCCCAGGATGCACGCATCAACATGTCCCGGCACATGTTCGCCAAGATATCGGGCATGGTGACGCCCAGGAGCGTCAGGACCATAGAGATATACACGGGCCCCGTGGGCATGACCCCGGCCAGCGTGCCTCCCCCCCGGACAGATTTCGATGTCCGGGCGGTCCTGTACTCGGAC
Source organism: Methanobacteriota archaeon (assembly GCA_030594725.1). Classification (GTDB taxonomy): domain Archaea; phylum Thermoplasmatota; class DTKX01; order DTKX01. The sequence goes on along the minus strand of JAUVEQ010000180.1, from coordinate 3,411 downwards.
CTTCCCGCCCTCTCGAGCCTCCCCTACGATGCCTCGTTCCTCTTCGAGGGCTACAAGGACCCCCGCAACATACTGGCCCACAGCACCGCCTTCGGGGCCTTCAACGGCCCTCGCCTCGTATCCCTGGCCATCGCCGAGCTGGGTCGAACGTTCGCCAGCATCTGGACCTACACCCTCCACGATCTGAGGGGAAAGGGCCTGGCCACCCATTGTGTGGCGTCGATCATGGACAACCTGCGGCTCACCGGGGAGAGGCCCCTTTACACGATCAGGGCGGAGAACGGCAGCCCCGAGAGGGCCATGGCCCGTCGCTTCGGATGGGAGATGGCCGGCGAGATGGCCATGGTGGAACGCCGCCACATCGCCCTGTGAAGGAAGGTCCTGCGACCAGTGGTATCGTACCGATCATGAGGGTCGGGGTCGGCCGTCTCACTCCCCCATGACCCTGTAATCGAGCAGCGAGGGCCAGACTGCCATCTCCTCCAGTGTTGCGGCATCCCGGACGCTCTCGACCCGTTTCCCGGGCATATCAGTGGCGGCCGCATCCAGTATGTCCCCGGCCATGAATGTAAGGAGGCCCGTGGCGGTGGCACCATCATCGGAGGTCACGAAGACCTCGAGGAGATGGTCGGCGCCGTGGGAGGCGACCCTTGCGAGGACCTTGGGCGTGCCTCCCTCTCCGGACCCGAGGAACCATGCCTCCATCCTCATCAGGCTCGTGTCGTCCAGCTCTAGGACCTTCATGGGACCGAGCTGGGCGACCCTCCTCGTCGCGATCTTGAACAGGTCCTGGTGGTCCACGTCCAGTCCGTAGTTGAAGACGCGGTGACCCGAATGACCCAGCCCTTCCTCGGCCATGGACAACAATCGATCCTCTTCGATATGGGTGCCCGCCTCGATGTAGGGGCACTCGACCACTACCGGGATGGGCCTGGCAGGAACGTGTACGTTCCTACCCTCCACATCGGTGTAGGTGGCCATCACGTTGAGGCTGGACGATATGCAAAGCTCGGGAAGGAACGACACCTCCGCCGTGATCTTCTTCCGGGACGGTATGTTGCCCATGGATATCCTGCCATGGGATATCAGCAGTTTAGGAGCGATGCCGTCCATCGTCAAGGCGTCCTGGTCGTGGTCCACGCGGACCCTCACGTTGTTCATGAGGTGGTCGGTGTCGTTGCGCAGGGTCATCTCGAGGACGAGGACGGACCCACGATAGGAGATGGAGGTCTCGAAATGGGACGTCCACGCATCCTCGACCACCTCTGCCCGGTCCGGTTTCCCCCCTGCGGCCAGCACATCCTCGATGGTCCCGAGGGCGGCATCGGTCGAGCCGTCCAACGAGAGTTCGCTCAGGCGTCTGTAGAGGGTGTCTCGGAAGGCATCGTCCTCCCGTCCACGCAACACGCAGAGCAACCCGGTGGTCCCGTGTATCCCGACAAGGACCCGATACCCATCCATCTCGAGTACCGCCGACCCCTCTCCACCCATGCTCGATCTGACCTTGTCAAGGGCATCCTGGTAGGGTCCGACGACGTCCTCGACCTTCCCAGTGGAGGCGATGACGGTCCCCCTCGGGCCCAGGACCGCAACACCCTCGACGATGAAGGTCCGGCTCGGGCCCTCGCCACCCCCGGTCACGACCCTGGTGCCTCCTGGCACGGTGGGTACCGCCGAGGCCCCCGATGGTCCCCCTATGGATGTGGTTCCCTTCCCCACCTCCACGAAGGCACTCACCTCTCGGGCCTCAGTCCCCGCCAGGGCGGCAGACAGGGCCTCGCTATCCTCGGCGGTCTCGGACGGAGGAGGTCCGAGATCGACACCCTCGTCCCCATCGGGCTCGGTAGGCTCGGTGGTGGTGCGGGCATCTCCACGGCGCCGGGCGACCGCGGTGACCGCCACCGCAACGATCAGCGCAAGGGCGATGATCAACAGCCAGAGCATCCAACCCTGTGATCCATCCGTCCCCGAGCCGGTGCTCTTGGTTATCTCCAGCCCCATGGTCGTGGTGGATTTGGCGCCGGATGGGTCCATGACCGTGAACCGGATGATAGTGTCCCCTGCCTGATCTAGGGCCTTGAACCGGAACAGCAACCCATCTTGGGACACGAGGCCGACCACCGTCTCATCGAAATCGGTGGTCCAGAAGAGAGCATGGTTGGGGTCGTCCTTGTCCAGGGTGTAGGCGTTGGGATCCTGGATGTACACGGAGAGGTCCACGAGGAACTCCTCCAGGATCATTGATTCCAGGGGATCCAACGTGAAGGGAATGGAAGGGCCAAAGTTGGGGACCTCCTTCCACCGGATGGTCCAGGCCTGCACGGTGACGTCCCTGCCATCAGTGACCGCCAACTGGACGTCCACGAGGACGGTTCCCTCCAGGAAGGGTGGGTCCCAAGCGATGGTCCCTCCCTGACTGATGGTCATCCCTGGGGGGCCATCGAGCAGGTGATAGCTGAGCACGTCACCATCGGGGTCCTCCGCCTCTATCGAGTAGATGTACGGGGTTGCCAGCTTTGCGCCCAAGGGTGGGTCCGAGAGAATGAGGGGCGGCAGGTTGTCGGCTCCCTTCGGGAGATTGACGTGAATGATGATACTGTCCTGGGACGATGCGTAACCGTCGTGGACCTCGATCTCGATCACAACGTCGGCCCCTGCAAGGTCCGCCTGAGGGGTCCATACCAGTCGTGCTTGGACGGTACCCTCGACCCGGGCCCCGTCGGGTCCCTCGGTCATTACCACCGTCATGCCAGAGGAGTACAGGTCCCGGATGTCGATATCGACGATGAACAGCTCTCCCACCATCGCGGTCCCCCAGTCCGGGATCGAGACGACGGGTACGTCGTCGTACACGACGGAGATCCCGATCGCGTTCTCGTTGCCGGCCGCGTCCGTGAGCACAAGGCTCACGGCGTACCCGCCAAGGACATCGAACAGATAGGAGGGTGAAGCCCCATCCAGCTGGACGGTGTTGGCCGTCTCGTTCTCGAATTTTACATACCAAGTGTAGCTGGTAATGCCGATGTTGTCGTAGCAGGCGGAGGCGTCGAGAAGGCCGCCCGAGGGCTCGAACACCACCGCATTGGAAACGCCCTCGATCACAGGTGGTGTGGTGTCCAGGACCCGTACCCAGAAGACCTCTTCCGCCCGGTTCCCGGCCATGTCCCAGACGGTCAGGGTGCCCGTGAAGTTGCCCGGGTCAGGGAATGCATAACCGAAGGATGAGGTCTCCCAGGTCAGGGTCTGGTCGACCACCTGGATGGTCCAGAGGAAGGTTCCCACGTGGGCATCGAAGGCCGGATTGTTGTCCGTGGTGGCGGTCCCGTCGAAGAAGAACAGGACGTCCTCGTCCACGGTGATATTTCCCGTGAAGCGGATCACGGGTGGTGTCCTGTCGTTCACCAGGACAAT
>JAUVEQ010000375.1 GCA_030594725.1 Methanobacteriota archaeon | reverse complement strand
GCAACCGGCGGACCCGCCCCCAACAGGGGCGAAAGGTAGATGAACGGCACGGCCCCATCAACGGTCTGGTACCAGCGAGGATACGCTGTACCGGTGGGACCGTCCATGCGATTGGTGGATGCCGGGGTGACCGTCAAGGACAAGATCATCCTGCACCTTCTGGACCACTGGGGACAGGTCCCCCGCGGCGTGTGGCCTGAGGCATTGACCCAGGAGGGCATCGCCGGTGTTGTCGGAATAAGCCGCAGCCACGTCGCCGTCACCCTCCCGGACCTCATCGATGAGCAGATGGTGACGACCGCCACCGAGCGGGTCGAAGGCAGGGCCCGACGCGTCAAGGTCTATGACCTTACATACCGGGGCGGCCAATGGGGAGGCCAGCTGGCCCAGAGGCTCCTGAACACCACAGTGACAGCCGTGGACGATACCGGTGAATGGGACATCCCGCTGGACGGCCTCATACAGCTCCACAAGGTCCACATGATGGTGGCCATCAGGCTGGTGGACGAGGAGAACCGGGTCGACCTCCGGAAGGCTGCCGAGATGGTCAAGACCGATACGTCCGCGAAGGAGATCCCTCCCGAGACCGAGGAGGAGGAAGGGGAAGGGGAAGAGGAGGCAGGCCCCCTCGAGGAGGCGTTGCCCGGGCCACAAAGGGCCGGGATGCCCCCACGGGTCCAAGCCGCCCCCGGTACATCATCATCCCCATCCCCATCCGCAACCCCTGACCGACCACCCACCCTGGTGGCCCCGACATCGGCGCCCGTCCAATTGGGCGATGGGCCGACCCATCCAGGTCAACCGGCGGAGGCCTATCCCCAGCAAGGGTACCCCTACGGTCAAGGACCTCAACAGGCATACTTCTGGTCCCCGTTGAGGTTCGGTTCGGGCCGACGTCCGGGGGCAGGGGGGGTCGCCATCTCCCTCGTGATGGGTTTCCTTGGCCTGGTGACCGGCATAGCCTTGTTCGGAGTGTCGACGACCACATGCGCCGTCCTTTGGATACCCCTCATGATCGTGGGTGTCTTCTTTGCCTCCGCGGGCTTCCGCGACCTCTGGGCCCTTGGCCCGAGGAGGGAGGCCTGGACGGCGACGGCCCTGTCGGCGTACTCATTCCTCGCCATCACCATGGTGGCATTCGCCGCTTTCGGCAGCGAAGCGGTCGTGGACCTCCTCTGGGCCACTCTGATACTTGGATTGCCCTCCATGATACTCATGTCCGGGACGGGTCACAGCGTGGCCCGTCGCGGGTCCTTCGCCCTGGTGATCGGGCCGGTGATGATCATGGCCGCCTTGACCCTGGCGGTGCTGGACCCTGAGGGTGTGGGTAGGACCGGGGCCATGCCCCTGTTCATGGTAACGGTGGGCACGGGATGGGCCTTCGTGGGATGGGTTATGACCCGTCATCTTCCCGATGTGGACACCCAGTCGCTCATGATCGGTGGCGGGGCCGTCGGCCTGGCCGTGGCCACGGTGGCAGGTGCGGCGGACATCGCCGCAGACGACGGTCTATCGAGCACCATGGCATTCGCGGTGGCCATCTGGACCCTTGCCGCGATCTACGTGGCCGTGATCTCGCTGTACCCGCCCCTGGCACACCTTCGACCCGATGCCCCCACCTCCTACCGGGCCACAGCCGTGGCCGGTTCGGCGGCCCTGCTCACCGCCTCCGTGATATTCCTCATTGGCGGCCTGATATTGATAGGGACCGTGGAGGCCGTCATCGCCGTCGCGATGCTCGTCATGGTGTTTCCCGAGGTCAAGAAGGAGGGCGCCGCGGGCATGACGATGGCAGCCTTGGGCTGCGTGGTCGCCGTCGCATCGGTGGTCGCGGTGGCAGCGATCGTGTAGCTTCCACGGGCGGGACCCTCAAAGGGACCCTCTGCGTCCCCGCCTGCGATGATTGACGGCGACCGCAGCCGCCCCCGTGATGGCAAGTAGGGCGATGAGGTAGGTGGGGCCCGGACTGGTCTTCAGCTCGATCTTCTCCACCTCCACAACGACAGAGGCCGCGTTGTTCTCCTCGTCAGGCTCGTCGATGTCACCGTTGTAGTCCGCCACCACCTTGACCTCGTGGACCCCGCTCCTGTTGGTGGTCCACAGGAAAGTAAGCGATTCCTGGTCCATGGGATCTATGCTGCTGATGTACTGGGGTTGCCCGACGGGTATACCACCCACGTACAGTTGAACGAACACGTCCTTGGCAAGGGTCTCTCCCTGATTGGACACGATGGCGGTGATACGGACCAGCATGTCCACGTAGGGCATGTCCTCTGAGATGTTCAGGTTGGACCGGAGGACAGCAAGGTCGGGTCTGGTGAGCACGTTGACCGAGGCCGTTACCGTGGTCATCTCCATCTTGCCCATGCCATAGTAGGCCATCACCTCGACATCGTAGGTACCGCCCGGGGTGTCCACGTTGGTATCCAGGCGCAGGTCCACGACCGCCTCGGAGAAGTGATCGATCAGGGGCAGCTGGTCGGAGAACTCGAAGGTCCAGATCCCGGGCGTGACCGCGGTCAGGGACAGTTCCTCCCCACCGTTGCCCTTGTTCTCGAGCAGGACCCGCACGTATGCGGTCTGGCCCTGGGTCACCGTCGGTGGCGCGGAGGTCACGCTCACTCTGAGGTCGTGGAACTGACGGACCGAGAAGGTGAAGTTGTTGAAGAAGATGTCATCTCCCGTCGAGATGATCACCATCGTGAAGTCATAGCTCTGGTTGACGGCCTCGGACGGTATGGTGAATGTGAGGTTCGCCAGGGTCTCCTGGTAACCCTGAAGGGTCAGGTTCTCGATGTCCATCCCTCCGGTCCACGAGGCGTCTGGGAAGTTTATATCACCGGAGTAGGTCACGGGACCGTTGCCCATGTTGGAGATGGACAGTGGTATGACCACCGTCTGCCCGACGTCACCCTCGGCGATCAGCTTGAGCACCTCGTACCTCGAGTCGTAGACCTGTATCACCTCGCCAGAATAGGTCACGCTCTTGGAGATCGACGGCATCGAGCTCCGGATCGAGATGTCGAACTCGATGGAGGAACCCACCATCGCCATGTCGGGTGCCGACAGGACGAGTTCCACCGTTGTCTCT
>JAUVEQ010000208.1 GCA_030594725.1 Methanobacteriota archaeon | reverse complement strand
GTGTGGGCATACTCCTCCGAGGACATGCCCACCACGTACAAGCTGTCTGGCTCATGGGCCGGGCAGGCGGGTTCTATGGTGCTCTGGTCGTCGATGCTACTCGTCTTCTGGATGGTCGAGGAGCTCCGCTGGTGGCGCCGCGACCGGCTCGGGCTCGGACCGGAGGAGGAGCGGGTCGAGGAGGATACCAAGGAGCGGAAGGGCCGGAAGGGGCGCTCGCGGCAGGCGCACAAGACCCTCACCGCCAAGGTCGCGGCCCGGAAGGCCGAGCGGAGGGCGATCCCGCCCGAGGGATGGCTGACCATGGACCTGGTAAGGGCTGTCGTCATGCTCGTGGCCCTCGTGCTGCTCCTCGCCACCATGGCCCTGGAGCCCTTTGCGGCCAGGACCACCGCCCTACCACCGGGCGGACACGGCCTCAATCCCGCCCTGCGGACGCCCCTCATGGCGATCCACCCGCCCATCATATTCATGGCGTACGCCATGATCACCATAGTCTTCGGGGCGGCCATGGCCTACGTGCTGCGCAGGGACGACCTGTGGTCGGACATCGCCAGGCCCTGGACCCGCCTCGCCTGGTTCACCCTCACCCTTGGCATCGGCATCGGGGCCATGTGGGCCTACGTCACCCTCGGCTGGGGGGGTTACTGGGCGTGGGACCCGGTGGAGACATCGTCCCTGCTTCCATGGATCTCCCTTACAGCCCTGCTCCACGCCCTGGTCTCCCACCGCCGGCGTCGGGACTACACATACCTGGCCCCCTTCCTGGCGGGCATGTCCATGTTCCTGGTCCTCTTCGCCACCTTCGTGACCCGTTCGGGAGTATGGATGAGCGTCCACGCGTACGCCGGCGCGTCCGCCGGGGCCGCCTTCGACAGGGTGGCCGAGGCGTTGACGGGATCTCCCTCGCTCAGATATCTCTACTACTGCATGTGGGCCGTGCTGATCGCCACCCTGGCCTCCGTGATCTATCGGTTCATGAAGGACGATGAGGATCCGGCCATGCTTCCAGAGAGAGGGGAGGACGAGCCCTTCCTGGAATGGTTGGCCCGATGGCGGGTCAGCATGTTCGCCACCGTCTTCCTGCTCGTTGTCTCGATGATCCTCGTCCTGATGATGCTCGTCGGGTCCGCCGGTGGAACGGTCTCACCCGGAGAGTACGATACACGCGTTGGCGTTTTCGCCGTGCCCCTCATGGCCTTCCTGGTCATGTGCATGGCCGCCCGCTACCTGGAAAGGCGGAAGGCCATCATCGCCACCGGTCTAGCACTCCTGGCTGGGGTCATGCTGTGGGCATTGAACCCCGGTGACCTTGACCCGGGGATCGCTTGGCTCGGAGCGACCATGGGCGTGTTCGGCATGGCCATCGTCCTGGGACAGGCCGGGTCCGTGGTACGCAGAAGCGGTAGGGACTTGAAGGTGCTGGCGAGAAGGTCAGGCTCCATCATCCTCCACCTGGGCCTCGCCATGATGTTCATGGCGTACTGCCTGTCCAACGTGCCCACTCTCCCCCAGACGGAGGGAACGACCTGGGCCCATGACGATCCCATCGAGCATGGGGAGTACGAGGTCCTGATCGAGGACCGGAGCTGGATACGGGACACCGGCGTCCGGGAACGCAACGAGTACTGGGACACCTTCGACGGCAGGGTGGTCGTGAAGAGGGACGGCGACGAGAAGGACTCGGGCAGGATCAAGGTCATCTCCAGCTGGAAGAACCGGGAGTACGGCACCCTGACGTGGGAAGAGGATGGGAAGACCAGGACCATGAACGGAGAGATCGTCGCATCCGACCTCCAGGAAAATCACATACCGATCCGGTTCCAGAGCTTCCGGGATGCCAACCGGACGGTCGTGGTGGACCTCCTGGCGCCCACCACGGAACTGTCGGTCTGGCCGGCCCTGTGGGAGGACTCGGACATCCTCGAGGGCCAGTTCATCAGGCTCAAGAACGATACCGATTTCTTGGAGGGTTTCCTGCGGTCCGTGGACGGCCCCCGGGGGAACGTCACCATCTACTACGAGGGCGAGGAGACGGTCATCCCAGGGCCCCAGGTCAAGAGGCTCTACCGGCGGGTCTACGTGAGCCTGGAGATGACCGATGTCTTCATCTACGCGACCCTCCTTAAGGACGTCTACGTCAGCGTGCTTTACGCCAAACCCTTGGAGGATGGGACCTTCGTCGCCACCGTCATGGTGATCGAGGTCCCGGCGATGGCCTTCCTCTGGACCGGCATGTTCCTCCTGTCGGGGGGCGTGCTCCTCAGGCCCCTCGAGACCTGGTGGACCGGCAAGAAGGAGGAACCGCCCGACCGGGAAGGGACCGCCACCGAGGACGGAACAGCGGATGACGCCGATGATGGTGAGGCGGGAGCGGAAGGCGAAGATTTAATCACGGATGAAGACGAGGAGGAGCCCTGATGAAGGCGAGAGGAACGATAGCCAGGACCACTTCGGTGGCCGTGCTCGCACTGCTGATCATATGCACCGTGGCCGCCGATGCCCTTGGCCAGCAACAGCACGGGGGCGCCATGCCCAATTCGGGGAACGACATGCTCGTGGTCGAAGGGAACGCGGAGAACCCCAGCAACATCGACGCCGGTTACGGTTTCGTGCTGGTCAGGGAGGAGATCTCGTTCGAGATGACCGACCCGGAACAGGTCACCGACTACGGCATCGTCTACATACCTCCCGACTTCGCGATGGACAACGGATACCCACGGATGTCCCACTACAAGTGGGAGTACGACGTGGCCAACTACACGGTCCAGCTCACCAACTCCACCAGCGGGTACGTGGGCAACTTCACCAACGTGACCGGGGACACCTTCATTCTGACGCCGGACGACCTCAATCCGGACGAGCCGGGAGAGCCAGACCCCAGGGTCAATTCCACGTACGATTGGAACGTCCTGGTGGTCGACACCAGGAATCACCCGATCATGAACTTCACCGGGGGCGAGGTGACGACCAACGCCACCGAGCCCACCGTGATCGATCTGGCTCCACTGGGACTGCCCGATCTCGGCCCAGGTACCATCGAGGCATCCCTCGAGGACCTGGTCCTGATGACCTACAGCCTCTACCTGGACCCCTACACCACCCTGACGGATGGCTTCTACAAGATGCGCATCCAGGGCATGACCTTCGAGTACGGGATGACCATCAGCATAATCGTGCAGTACCGGGGAGAGATAGAGGGCGACAAGATCGTGTTCGACAAGCTGATCTTCCTGCAGCGTCCCGTGGTGATGGACATCTACCTCACCAAGGGGATGGATCTGGTAGTGTACGACGGCGCAGAAGGTCTGGGCCCGCCACTTTCACCGACCCACGAATCCACCGGAGCCGGCGACCCGACCACCTTCGAGACCATCACCACATTCAGCGTCAAGATAATGGAGGAGGGCACCGACAGTACCGATTGGAGCCTCTACATGAGGTATGCCGCACTCTTCGGCGTGGTGCTCCTCCTGCTGTTCCTCGTGCTTTGGAGCGGTCCCCGTAGGAAGGGCAAGGAGGAGGACGAGGACCTGGACGGGGAGGACGAAGAGGCCGAAGAGGCCGAGGCGGCCAAGGAAGAGGTCCCCCCGGTGGTCCCGGAGAAACCTCCCAAGAGGAAGAGACCTCCGAAGGAGAAGTCCGTCTCCAAGCGCATCGAGGAGCTGGAGGAGAGGAAGGCCAACCTGGTCAAGGAGCTCAAGGGCCTGGACGCCCGCCACGACGATGGCAAGATCTCCGACAAGGACTGGAAGGCCACCCGGGCCGCCCTCAAGGCCAGGACCGTAGAGGTCATGGTCGAGCTCGCAGAGCTGAAGAAGCAAGAGGATGGAGACGGGGAGTAGACCGCGGTCTCACTCTCGCCAGTCCCATCCCACCGTTCGTATGCCCAGCTTGGGTGCCAGCGGAATTCGCCTCTTGTGCTTGGTCGCGATGACGATCCCGCGGACCCGGGCCACCTCGTCGACGGGCAGGTCGGTCCGCTCGGCGATCTCATCGTTGTTCATCCCGATCTCGATGCCCAGCAGGATGCGGTCCAGGTCCTCGTACCTGATCCCCATGTCGTCCTCGTCCGTCTGGCCGGGCAGGAGATTGGCCGAGGGTGGCTTGTCGATGAACACCTGGGGGAGGTCTATGTCCGCCGCGAGGCCACGCACCTGGGTCTTGTAGATGTCGCCCAGGGGCTGGTAGTCCACTCCGCCGTCGCCGTGCTTGGTGAAGTATCCCATCAGGACCTCGGACTTGTTGCCCGTGCCCATCACCAGGTAGCCGCGTAGTTGGCCGTGGTAGTAGAGGATGGTCATCCTGGCCCGCGCCTTGGCGTTGGCGAAGGCCTTGTCCTCCACATCGCCCCCCAGCTGCTGCCGGAACGCCTCCATGACGGGGTCCAGGGCGATGGTCATGTGCTCCATGCCCAGGTCCTCGGCGAGCATGCGGGCGTCATCCATCTCCTGGGGGGGCGTGGCCGCCTCGGGCATCATGATGCAGAGCACCCGTTCGGGTCCGACCGCCCGGGCCGACATGGCCGCCACCACGGCCGAGTCGAGGCCTCCGGACAGTCCGAGGACCACGCCCTTGGCGTCGGCGTCCCTCACCTTGTCCCGGATGAAGGTCTCGATGACCGTGGCGAACTCGCTTCGATACTTGGGGGACAGTCCCATTCCAATCACAATGGTTATCTATCGTTTCCCATATCTAGCTTACCATGCGCGTAGCATTAGGTCAGTACCAGGCCAGGCGCGGCAAGGTGGCCGCCAACCTGGAACGGATGGACCAGGTCATCACCTCCGCCGGTGCCGACCTGGTGGTCTTCCCCGAGCTCTTCTTGACCGGCTACATGGCCCGGGACGAGCACATGCGGCTGGGCGAGACCCTGGACGGGGACGTGGTCCAGCAGGTGGCGGGCGCGGCCAAGGCCTCGGGCTCCACGGTGGTCTTCGGCATGCCGGAACGGGACCCGGTGAGGAGGGGCATCACCTACAACTCCTCGGTCGTGGTCCGGCCCGACGGCACGGTGGACTCGTACCGGAAGTGGTCACTGCCCAACTTCGGGCCCTTCGAGGAGAGGATGTTCTTCGGTCACGGGAACCGCCTTCCCGTCTTCGACACACCAGTGGGTCGCCTGGGGCTACTGATCTGCTACGACATCTTCTTCCCCGAGATCTGCAAGGCATACGCCATCCAGGGCGCTGACATCCTCGTGTGCATCTCCGCATCCCCCACCACCTCACGGGACTACTTCGTGAAGCTGGCCCAGGCGAGGGCCATCGAGAACGCGTGCGCATTCATCTACAGCAACCAGGTGGGCTCTCAGATGCAGCTGACCTTCTGGGGTGGCAGCCACATCGTGGGCCCCAGGGGGAACGTGCTGGTCCAGGGGCCGCCATACGAGGAGGCCACGGTCGAGGGCGATATCGATCTTAAGGAGATCGAGCTGTCCCGCCCATTGAGACCCACTGTGAGGGACACGCGGAAGGAGGCCTTCCAGCTCATCCACGACATGATCTAGGCCCCGATGGCCCTACCTTATGCTGCACAAAGATAAAATGCGATGCCCCACCTTCGAGACCAGGGTACTACCATGGCCGGATCCGAGGACTTTCCCCTCAGTAGTAGCAC
>JAUVEQ010000376.1 GCA_030594725.1 Methanobacteriota archaeon | reverse complement strand
ACGGGTATTTCATGCCTACGCCTCAATCAACTTCGAAAGGCTAATATAGACAAGTGATGCATAGAATTATATCATGCCTATGGGAGGAATGGGTGGATCCCGAGCGTCATGGATGAGAGCTGTTCCCATCGTTGTCGTGATGATGGTGTTTCTACTCTCATGTTCCTCTGTATTCGCTGGTAAAGATGACCGCGGTCCTGCACCAACGATCGCTGTCAGCCTAGATCCTGCGACCCAGGAAGCCACGGTGACACAGTCTAAATGTGACAACGTCACCTTCCGGGGTACGGCCGAGATCGAGCAATCGTCGGTGACGACCAGCGACCTGAACCTCCAGGCCGTTACTAACACAGGATGGTCAACTACGGTGACCCCTTCTACCTTCACTCTCACAGGCACTGCAACGGTCACCTTCGAGGTGGAGGTTGAGGTCCCATCTGGTACATCTTCGCTTCAGACAGGGAATGTGATCGTAAAGGCATCGCTGAAGGCTCCCCTCTTTACCGCCATCGAGGGAGAGACCTCATCCATCGTGCTGGTGGGCCAGTACTACAAGGTCCGTATAGATCTCGAGGACAATCTTATAGAGATGGACCATGGCGAGGAGGGGACCGCCGAGGGCTTGGTTTACAATGATGGGAACGGTAATGCCAGGTTCAGATTGTCCCTATTGAACGTCCCAGATGGCATCTTAGCCACCTTGAGCATCTCCGAATTCGATGTCAGCCAGGAGGATTCTCAACCATTCAAGGTGAAGTTAAATGTGTTGGAGGGTGCAGACAATGGTATTCACGAGGTCATCATCCGGGCAGAATGCATGGATAATGACGGAGGTGTGGCCAAAATCAAGGAGTATCCCCTCTTTGTCCGGGTTATGGGTTTGGAGGACAAACTGCCAGGTATGGGACCAGGTATCGTGATGATAGTCCTCCTCATTACCTGCATGGCCGTTCTCCTCAATCCCCGATCTGGCTGGAGGCGTCGCCATCTATGACCACAAATTAATTATCGGATAGCCACCAACTCTTTACTCGATACCATGGGGTTAATGGGCATCAGGGAATACAAGGTCAGGAGGATATGGTCGAGCGTGATCGTCATCGCGCTGGCCTGCCTTCTCACGATGCCCGCCACGACGGGCCTTGCCGATGATAGCGGTGTTGGGGGTGCCATCGACAGACCAGCCGCTCCGAATCCGATCCCGACCCTCTTCATCTCCCTCTTTCCAACCCAGCTGGAGGTGCAGGTGACGGCGGACCAACTGGGTGCCGTGACCTTCGGTGGCAATGTCACGGTGGAGCAGCTGAGGATCATGTCGAGTACGGTCACGTTGACCGCGGTCGTCAACACTGGTTGGCCAGTTGTCCTAAGTCCTCAAACGCTCGAGTTCACGGGTTCAGGCACGGAGAGGTTCACAGTCACCATCATTGTACCGCCGGGCACGAGTGCCCTCATGACCGGTAACGTGATAGTGACGGGGTCCCTAAAAGCGCCTTTCCTCTCTCCCGTGGTAACCTCCGCCGGTGCGGTCGTTACGGTCGGTGCCTACTACGATATCTCCGTAGAGTCGGACGACCCTGTTATCACCCTATCACCTGGCGAGAGTGGAGAGGTCACTTTCCAGGTATGGAACAGGGGGAACGGCATCGCGACGGTATCGGCAATGGTTGGATCCGCCCCCAAGCACGTGAAGATCGAGTTCAGTGACGAGAACTTGGTGATCAATAATGAAGAGTCCGAGAACCTCACCGTCAAGATCACTGCCAAAGATAGCGCAGCAAGGGGTGGTCACGAGGTGCTCATCTACTTCAACGTGGCCGAGGGTCAATCCTTGAACGGGTCCTACGATTCTGTCTTCTCCATCACCCTTCATATCCCGACCTTGGCTGCATCAATAGGCTATCCAGTGATCGCAGGGCTCGTTGTCCTTGCCTGCATCGGTGTTGCCGTCTTCGTCCTCTGGAAGAAGGGCATGATGAGCAAACTGAAGGATATCAAATTGCCAAAGAGGACGAAGGCCGAGGTCTGATCCGGTTCACGATGGCAATCCTTGGTTGGTGGCACTTTTCAAGAGAAATCCATGTAATCCATGGCTACGCCCAAGGGGTCGCCTTCGCATACCACAAATTTATTATCGGATTGGCTCCAACTCAATACTCGATACCATGGGGTTAATGGGCATCAGGGGATGCAAGGCCAGGAAGACATGGTCGAGGCTGCTTGTCATCGCGCTTACGGTCCTTATTGCGACGCCGATGGCCTCGGGTCAGATCGATGGGGATGTGGAGATCGACCTTGACCGCCCAGCTGCGCCCAACCCCATCCCGATCCTGTCCCTGTCCCTCTATCCCACCCAGCTACAGGCAAAGATCACCGTGAGCCAGATGGCTTCGGTCACCTTCGGCGGCAACGCCACCGTGGAGCAGATGTTCTTCATGGACAGCACCGTGACCCTCACAGCGGTGGCGAACACTGGATGGCCGACGTCGATCAGTCCGCAGACCATTACCTTCAAGGGTCCCGGGACCAAGGAGTTCCAAGTGATCGTGACCGTCCCGCCAGCGACCTCATCGCTCACGACGGGAAACGTGATGGTAAGCGGCTCGTGCAAGGCTCCCGGCCTAGCGCCGATTGTCGCGTCGGCCGGTGCCGTCATAACTGTGAAGCAGTACCATATTATCCATGTGGAGTCCGAGGACCCGACGGTCACCCTTGACGCCGGTGAGACGGGCGAGATCGAGCTCCTGGTGCATAACAGGGGTAACGGCCAGACCACGGTGAGGTTGACGGTCCTTGACAGCCCGAAGAACATCAGGGTGGAGCTCGAGCATGACGATTACACGATCCAGCAGGAGGACCTCGTGAACGTGACCCTGAGGGTCTCCCCGAACACAAGGGCGTCCTCAGGAGAATATGTCATCGCCATCCGGGCCGAGTCCATATCCCAACCTGGAGAGGAAGGGGACACGACCACATTCAACATCACGGTATACATCCCATCGTTGACGACGCGGCTTGGTGCTGGTGGGATCGCTGCCATCGTCGTGTCTGCCGGAGCCGCCGTCGTCGTTGCCGT
>JAUVEQ010000352.1 GCA_030594725.1 Methanobacteriota archaeon | reverse complement strand
AGGAGATGCAGACCCTGGGCTACAAGGTCCAGGCCATGCGGGTCCAGAGCACCCTGGGCACCGAGGGCGAGATGAGTGCCGATGACGCCCTCCGCCTGGCCCTACGTCTGGGCGACTCCGCCCTCATCCTCGGCGAGGTCCGGGGAAAGGAGGCCCGAACCCTTTACGAGGCCATGCGGGCGGGCAACGCTGGCTCCGCGGTCCTCGGCACCATCCACGGCACCTCGGCGCGGGCCGTCCATGACCGGGTGGTCCATGACCTTGGCATCCCGACGGAGGCCTTCCGTGCCACCGACGTCGTGGTGGTGGCCGGCCTGAGGCGACCGGGAGGTGCCCAGCGCCAGCTCAGGCGTATCGTCGAGGTCTCCGAGGTGGACAAGTCGTCCAGGAAGAACGGTCGCTTCAGGGACCTCATGTCGTACGACGGCCGCAAGGACTCCCTCAAGGACCTGGGCCTCAAGCTCTCGGACAGGATCCAGGCCATCGCGGACTCCTGGGACCTCACGATGGAGGAGGCGATGGCGAACATCCGCGCCCGGGCCCTCATCCGGGAGACGATGGTCCGCACCGCCCTGGAACAGGATCGACCGGAGCTGCTCGAGCCCGAGTGGGTCGCCGAGTCCAACAACGCCTTCTGGAGCCTTGTCGAGGACATGAACCGGGAGGGCGACACCGATTTCCGCCGTCTCTCGGAGGACTGGGAGGCCTGGTGGGAGGGGGTGACCAAAGATGACCGATGAACCGAGGGACGCCATGATGATGGGGCAGATGGTCGACGCCGTCAGCTACATGGCCATGTCGATGCGGCTCACCCCGTCGATGCACCAGGCCGTCCTGTTCGCCGCCCGCAACGTGGGTGACCCAATGGCAGCCAGGCTCCGTCGGGTCATCGTCGATGTGGAGCTTCGCAAGTTCGACTCCCTGGAGGATGCCTTCATGGACCTGGCCCGGACCTATGATCCCGGGAACGAGGAGTTCCAGCAGGCCCTCCGTTCGCTTCGCACCGCGGAACTCGGTGGTACCATCGATGGGGTGGAGCGGGCCCTGGACCGTGCCACCAGCACCGTGTTCGAGGGTTCCAGGCGGCGCGTGAAGGAGTTCGCCGACGGCCTCCAACGACCCGTCTTCGTCCTCTTCTCCCTGGGTGTCGTCCTTCCCCTGATGGTCGGCTCCATGCTGCCCCTGATGTCCGCCACCGGAGTGGGCGGTTCCCTCTGGGCCGCCATACTGCTCATGGACATCATCTTCCCCATCCTCTTCGTTCTCACCGCCCGTCGCATCCTGGCCCGCAGACCTTTGATCAGGCGGGCCGTACCCGTCCGTGTGGATGGGGATGGCAGGAAGAAGCGGGTGGCGATCGCACTCGTCGTCGGGGGGGCCCTGGTGGTCCTTGGGGTGTTCTGCACCCAGATCGCGGCCGATGCCACCTCCGCCCAGGCGGAGCTGGACGCCGCCCTGGCCGACGGCACCATAGTTGGGATGGACCCGGTCCATCGGGCCGAACTGGAGGCTCGGGCGAGCTCCGCCGAGGGCGATCCCCTGACGGCCCTTGCCTCCACCCTCGGTCCCCTACCCGTGCTCTGGGGTGTGGCCGCCGCCGTGGCCATCTACTATCTCCCGGCCCTTCGTGGGCCGCGCATGAGGCGAAAGGAGGTCGAGTCGGTGGAGGACTCCCTCCCCGACGCCCTCTTCCAGATCGGCAGCCGGATCGCGGACGGTATGCCCCTGGAACCCGCCATCCATCGGACGGCCAGCTCAATGGATGGGGAACCGATAGCTGCCCTGCTCCGCAAGGTGCTGGCCCATATGACTCTCAAGAGGACCTCCCCCACGGAGGCCCTCTTCGGGAGGGGGGGTGCCCTCGTCGGGTTCCCTTCCGAAAACGTGTCCGCCTCACTCAAGACCATCGTCCAGATGGTCCGGAAGGACGTCTCTGGCGCAGGGCGGGCAATAGTTGCTGTCTCCGACCACATGCGTGACCTGAGGAAGGTCGACCGAGAGGTCGCCTCGCAGTTGCGCCCGGTTACCGAAATGATGCGGTCAACCGCGACGCTCTTTGCGCCAATCATCCTCGGGATCACCTCCGCCCTCTACCTCGTCGTGGCCCGGCTGGCACCCTCCCTCCCAACCTCCTCCGGCGCGGCGATCGCCGCACCCATCCCCTCGGGCGTCTTCATCCTCGTCCTGGGAGTGTTCGTGCTGGCGATGGTTGCGGCCACCATGCACTTCACCTCGCGCCTGGCCAGTGGCGACGACCCCATCGAGGGACGGTACCAGACGGCGAAGGGCCTGCCCCTGGCCGTGGCCGTGTTCTCGATAGCCAGCATGGTCGGTCAGGCCGTTGTGGCCTGAAGGCTGCGGATGACCGTGAACTATATATGCGTCGTAAGACAACTCCTAAGAATCCCTAGGGGGGAAAAAATAATGGACGTAACCTTCAAGGTAATCGAGCTAGTGGGTACTTCAACGGACAGCTATCAGGCCGCCATCGATTCCGCCATCGAGAGGGCGACCAAGACCCTGAAGGGTCTGGAGTTCTTCGAGGTCGTCGAGCACCGTGGTCACATTCGCGGGGGCCAGCTGGTCCATCAGGTGAAGCTCCACGTCGGCTTCAAGATCGAGGACATCACCGGTTGAGCTGACGGCCGACCGGGATCCCCTTCGAACCTTCCATATTGTCCAGTGGAAACCACGTTCCAGAACCGGATGATTAATCCGCGCCATTTTGATGGTTCTCAAAATCGCCTCATATACCCAATGGGCCGTGATGTCATCCGAGGTGTGCGTTATGCGCGGACATATTCGGAAGATGAGATACATAGGTGCGAGCTATAGGAACGACGAGAAGGGCTCCATAGAGGGGATGCCCCTCTACATGCTGATCATGGTGGTGGTCGTTGTCGCGGCCATCGGTATCATGACGAGCATGATGGGAGCCTTCACCGGACAGAACCTGGGTGATGTTGCGGCCGACCCCGACGTGATCCACATATCCGGTGGCGAGGGGTCCACGGACTTCACCGTCACCGTGAAGGACACCGAGGGCAAGCCCATCAAGGGCGCCACCGTCTACGTCGAGGGCGAAGGCGTGGCCACCGCGGCCAAGACGCACGAGGATGGCACCGCCACCTTCACGGTCTCCTTCGATCTG
The DNA here is from genome assembly GCA_030594725.1 of Methanobacteriota archaeon. Taxonomy (GTDB): domain Archaea; phylum Thermoplasmatota; class DTKX01; order DTKX01. The sequence continues at coordinate 287 of JAUVEQ010000352.1, read as the reverse complement.
GGGACCAAGGCTGTTGGCGAACTGTCCATCCGGGTCACCCACGACGGTGCCTTCGGTGGTCAGACGAAGAGCACCAGCGTGCTCCTTGTGAAGGCCTGAGGGGGTCGCGGATTGCGACCCTCCGCCCTCCACAGGGATCGCGACGCGGCCATTGATGTGCCGTACAAGCTCCTCCTCTCGGTGGTGCTGATGACGATGGCGACGGCGGTCCTCCTGCCCACCTTGCATGCATACCAGCAGAACGAGGTGGAGCACAGGATCCAGGTGGCCATCGCCGAGATCGATTC
>JAUVEQ010000243.1 GCA_030594725.1 Methanobacteriota archaeon | reverse complement strand
GACCGAATGGCAAATCCCCAAGTACTTCCAGGTCGCTCCAGTTGACGTGGACAAGGACGAGGACGAGGAACGCGTTGCCCAGGACCAGCGGAAGGTGAAGGCGGCCTACCTGTCGGTGGGTTCCAACACCGGTCTTCTTCTGAGCAAGCTGGTGGTCGGCATATCGATGTCATCGGTGGCCGTGATGTCCGAGGCGGTGCACTCGGGGATAGACCTGCTGGCCGCGCTGCTCGCCACCTTCGCCGTGAGGGCAGCCGCCCGTCCACCTGACCGGGACCATGCGTACGGTCACGGCAAGTTCGAGAACGTGAGCGGCACCATCGAGGCCGCCCTCATCCTGGTCGCCGCCGCCATCATCGTGTACGGGTCCGTGCGCCGCCTGGTGAGCATGGAGGAGATATCGATGCCCCTCCTGGGCGTTGCGGTCATGGCCGTCTCAGCCATCGTGAACTGGGTCGTGTCCTCGTACCTCTTCCGGGTGGCCCGGGAGACCGATTCTGTAGCCCTGGAGGCGGACGCCCTCCACCTTCGCACCGATGTCTGGACCTCCCTGGGCGTCATGGTCGCCATGGCCGTCATCTACTTCACCGATTGGTACTGGGTCGACCCCGTGGTGGCAATCGCGGTGGCGGTGATGATCGCATGGGCGGCATACCGGCTGACCCGGCGGACGCTCTCCGACCTCGTTGACGCGCCCCTTCCCGAGGAGGAGCAGGAGGTGATCCGCGGGATCCTCCGGGAGCACGTCGGCATGCACATCGGCTGGGACAGCATCCGCACCCGGCGTGCGGGGTCCGAGCGGCACATCGACCTTCACCTGCACTTCCCCCCATCCATGCCAGTGGCGGAGGCCCACGAGATCGCCCACCACATCCAGGAGGACATCGAGGCGGCGCTCCCCAGGAGCCACGTCCTCATCCACCTGGAACCCTGCGTCGGGGACTGTCCGGATTGTCCTGACGAGGATTGCGAGGACCGGGACGAGGAGGAGCACCCCGTCAAGGGATTGATTATATAACTCATCAAACCAATCGGTCGATTCCTCGGGGGAAGCATCTAGATGGCAGAGGATAAACAGCCTTGGAAATGGGGCGTGCTCATGGTAGTGCTCCTGGCCGTTTTCATCCTCGTGGTCGACACAACGATGATGAACGTTGCCATCAACGAGCTGGCAACCGACCTCAACACCACCGTCAACACAATCCAGGGGATAATCGCCGTCTACGCCCTGGTGATGGCCGCCTTCATGCTCTTCGGCTCGAAGCTGGGAGAGATACTGGGTCGGAAGAAGGCCTTCCTCATCGGCGTGGGCATCTACGGCGTCGGCACCTTCATCGCAGCCATCAGCTGGAACGCTGTGGTCCTTCTCATCGGATGGGCCCTCCTGGAGGGATTCGCTGCGGCCATGATGCTCCCCTCCACGACCACCTTCTTGACAAACTCGTACAGTGGAAAGGACAAGGCGATGGCCTTCGCGGTCTGGGGAGGTATCGCAGCCGCGGGGGCAGCATTCGGCCCGATCATCGGGGGTTACCTCACAACCTATCACACGTGGCGGTATGGCTTCCTGATGGAGCTCGGCATCGTGGTCGTAGTACTTGGCCTGGCCTTCCTTCTGACCGAGACCAAGGCTTCAATGAAGTGGAAACAATTAGACAAGTTGGGCGTCGTCCTCACCGTCGTCAGCCTAGGTATGATAGTCGTCTCCATCCTAATGGCACAGACCTATGGCCTAATAGAGCCCAGACAGCCATTCATGGTGGGTGACACCCAGGTCGCCCCCTTCGGACTGTCCCCCGTCCTGTTCATACTATGCGGCGGCATAATACTGTTCTACCTCTTCATCAAGTGGGAGTGGAGAAGGGTAAAGAGGGACGAGATCCCGCTTCTCGACCCGTCAGTGTTCAAGAATTTGGCCTTCAACATCGGCATCACCGAGGCGGTGATACAGAACCTTGTCCTCGCGGGTCTGCTGTTCATCTTCCCCGTCTACCTGGGCAGCCGGTTCGACATGGAGGCGATAGACATCGGCATATTCTTGATGCCCATGAGCCTGGCTGTCCTCTTCGTATCGCTGGGCGCCACAACCCTGAGCAAGTGGATCAAGCCCGTGATCCTCCTCGCATTGGGCTTCGCGATATCCATGCTCGGCACATGGTTGATGAGGGACGATTTCACCGCTACGACAGAGTACCGGGACCTCATCCCAGGTACGATAATCATCGGGATCGGTGTGGGCCTCATCCTCTCGCAGCTGACCCACCTCACCATGGCCACCGTGAGACCTGACCAGGACGCCGACGCGTCGGGCATGTACAACACCACCCGGCAGCTGGGGACCTCGCTGGGTACCGCCTTCGTCGGCGCCATCCTGTTCGTCGCGGCCTTCTACGCCATCGTCGATGGTATCGCCGAGACCGATGTCGGCGATGAGTTCACCAGGGATGAGATCGCCGAGGCGGTCTATGACTTCATGAACAAGATGCAGAACGGTGAGATCGACCCGGAGGATATCAATCTCACCGATGAAGAGAGGGCGATATTGAAAGGGATTGCGGCGAATGCTACAGACAATGGCATGGCCTCTGCCATGGACGTGCTCTCGATAACATTGGGCTTCGGTCTGGTGGTCCTCCTCGTCGGGATGGCTGTCTTAAACAGACGTAAGAGGCGCGAGGACGCCGAAGAAACCGAGGATCTTCTTGACATTGAGGTCGAGGGGGATGGCGTTATTGAACGGTTCGCCCACTACATGGAAGAGGAAATAGAAGAGAAAGAGACATCATTGAAGAAACGGATAGAAAAAGAAAAACCGTGATGGGCACACGGAGGGATCGATACCATCGAGAACGATGAGCCTTCCGAAGGTGATAACGGACATGATGCCAAGAAATGGCACTGGGGTCCCCTTCTCATCGTGGTCCTCACCCAGTTCATCATAGTCATCGACTCGACCATGATGAACGTGTCCATCACAGCCCTGGTCAAGGACCTCAACACCGACATAGGGACCATTCAGGCCATCATCGCCAGCTATACCTTGATCATGGCCTCGTTGCTCCTCCTGGGTGCAAGGATGGGGGACGTCTTCGGAAGGCGAAAGGCCTTCGTTTCCGCCCTTATAGTCTACACCGTGGGCACCACGATCGCCGCCCTCTCCGTCACCCCCGTGATGCTGTTCTTCGGCTGGTCCGTCCTGGAGGGCATCGGTGCGGCGGTAATGCTGCCCCTGACCCTGGCCATCATCAACGTGGAGTACTCCGGGAAGCACAAGGCACTGGCATTCGGAGCCTGGGGGTCCATGGCGGCCGCCGGGGCAGCCTTCGGCCCGATCCTGGGCGGGTTCTTCACCACGTACCTGTCATGGAGATATGCCTTCGGGATGGAGGCGATCATCGCGGTGGCCCTGCTCGCCATGACCCCCATGCTCTCGGAGTCCAAGTCCATCATGAAGGCGAAGGAGCTGGACCTTACTGGCGCCGCCGTCTCGGCGGCGGGTCTCTTCACAATAATCTTCGCGGTGCTCAATGGCGACAACTGGGGATGGTTCTATGCCAAGGAGGGCGCCATCTCCGTCGGCGGCCTCTCCCTGGTCCCGATCCTGATCGTCGCCGGTATCCTGTGCATCTTCGCCTTCGCCAAATGGGAGAGGCGGGTCAAGGACAAGGGCGAGATACCGCTACTCGACCCGGACATGTTCAAGAAACGGATATTCTCCATCGTCAACGTCGTCGATATGCTGGAGAGCATTGTCCTGAGTGGAATCCTCTTCATCATTCCCGTGTTCCTCCAGACCGTGGTGGGCAGCAACGCTTTCGAAACGGGCCTAGCACTGCTTCCCATGACGATCATGGTGTTCATCTTCTCCATAGGAGCTGCACGACTGGGCTCTTATCTGAGCCCCAAGTACATCATCATGGCAGGCATCGTCGTTACGCTGGTTAGCACCCTTTACATGCGGGGCATCTTCGGCCTGAACATCCAAGAGAAGGACCTGATGGGCGGCCTGACCCTCTTTGGAGTGGGCATCGGTCTTATGATGTCCCAGCTGGTCAACGTTGCCATCAGCACCCACGGCCGCAAGAAGAGCACAGAATCCTCGGGGGTGGTCAACACCTTCGAGCAGTTCGGTTCATCCCTGGGCACGGCACTCATCGGTGCCATCGTGTTCACCGTCGCCTTCGCTGGCATTACCAGTGGCATCATCGACTCCGGGCTCGCGCCTGAGGACATGACCCCTGACGAGGTAGCGGACGGGCTCAGTGAGTGGATGAACGAGCTGAAGACGGGCGATCCCCCCGAGATCAACGATACCGAAACGGCCGAGAAGATCGTGGATAAGGCCCTGGCGGACGGCATGGGAGCGGCAATGGACACGATGTCCATCATGTTGGCCGCGATGCTCGTTATCATGTTCGCCATGCCAGTGGTCGAGAAGGTGGGGGAGAGGAAGGTCGAGGGCGAGGAGGCCACCCTTCTCGCAAGCGTTGCCAAAGGGAAGGTCAAGGAGAGGCGGGAAGCCAGGAAAGAAGGCGAACAAGACGAGGACGACGGTCCGGAGATCGATGCGGATTAACGACCCCTCGACCCATCGCTGGCAAGATCCTCCAGGTCGTTGTGGACCATGACGATGGCGTCGTCGTCCTTGTAGTACCCCTCGATGGTGTCCACCTCCTGGAATCCGAGGGTCCGGTAGAAGGCCAGTGCGCCCTCGTTGCGGGTGGCGACAGTGAGCCAGATGAGCCACATGGGCACTTCCATCCCAAGGAGGTGGTCGGCGCACCATAGGACCAACTGGGTGCCCAGGCCCTCGCGCCTGTGGTCAGGGTCAACATCGATGGTCATGAGCGCACCCGT
>JAUVEQ010000433.1 GCA_030594725.1 Methanobacteriota archaeon | reverse complement strand
CGAGGTGCTGCTGGTGGACAGACGGCCCCACATGGGTGGTGCCCTGGACCAGCATGACAGATGGTTCCCAGGTGATGATTGCTCCTGGTGCAAGACGCTTCCCCTCTTCGCAGGCGACAGCATCGAGGAGCGTTGCCTTCGGCGACAACTGGACCAGCCGGGCATCGAGCTGGCTCCGCATTCTCATCTCAAGAGGATAGCCGGAGAGAGGGGTCTCTTCACCGTCACCGTCGACCAGGCCGCGGCAATCGTCGACCCTGACCTGTGCACCGCGTGCAACAGGTGCGTCGAGGTCTGCCCGGTGGAGGTCCCAGATGAGTTCGAGGAGGGCATCGCGAACAGGAGGGCGGTCTACATCCGCCATCCCCTCGCCGTTCCATCTGTCTACGCCATCGACCTTGGGACCTGCACACATTGCGGCAAGTGTCCCGAGGCATGCCCCACGGGTGCGATCGACTTCGCCCGGGAGGGCAAGGACCTGACCAGGGTCATAAACGCGAAGGCCGCTATAATCACCACGGGCTTCGAGGGCATGGACCCTGCATTGTTACCCCAGTACAAGCATGGGGAACATCCCGACATCTATACTAACATCCAGTTCGAACGCCATGTGTCCAGTGGGAGCGGTCTCGTCCGCAGGTCGGACGGAGGACCGATGAAGCGGGTCGCCATCCTGCACTGTATCGGGAGCCGCGACAAGGACAGGGACTTCTGCAGCTCCGCATGCTGCATGATCGCCGTGAAGGAGGCCATCATGGTAAAGGAGATGGACCCCGAGGCCGAGGTCACCCTCTTCTACATGGACATGAGGGACCAGGTCCGAGATGGCCATATCTACACCAGGGATGCCCTGGAGGCGGGGGTCAACTCGATCAGGTCCCGCCCATCCTCCGTGGAGATAGGCTCCGAAGGCGAGCTCATCGTGGTCTTCGCCGACGAGATCGAGGGCGTGAGGAACGAGACCTTCGACGCCGTCGTCCTACAGGTCGCACAGGTGCCTTCGGCGGACATATACGAGATAGCCGACGCCGCAGGCGTGGACCTGGACACCCATGGTTTCATCGCAAGGGCTCCCGGAACCGCCACCGAGACTAGCAGGGAGGGCGTGTTCGTGGCAGGCTCGGCCGGGGGTCCCAAGGACATTCCCGATACGGTCATCGAGGCCGCATCCGCAGCCATGGAGGCGGCATTGGTGGCGGGGGTCGGCGGACCCGAAGAGCACATCGCAGCAGCCTGCCCCGCCAAGGGTCAGGTACCCGCCACAGCAGTGCTGGTTTGCCGTTGTCACGGCGAGCTGGAGAGGACCGTCGACATAGGAAGGCTCCTCGAACACTCCGCTGGCCTCCCCAAGGTGGTATCGGCCCAGCAGGTGGACCTCATCTGTACGGATGACAGCAGGGGGATCGAGGAGGCCCTCGAGGACACCGGCGCGAACCGTCTGGTCATCGCCTCCTGTCCAGACTATCAATGGCGCTCCCGCGCCCTGTTGGCGGCCGAGAGGGCAGGCGTCCAGAGGGACCTGGTCGAGTTCATCGACATGCGTGAATGGCTTGCATGGGTCAATCCCGAGGGCGAGGGCGCCACACACCGTGCCGAATCCCTTGTGGCCATGGCATCCGAGAAGGTGAGGACCGCCGTTCCAAGGGCGCCGACGGGCGCACAGGTGACCACCCCGAGCAGGACGATCGTCGTGGGCGGTGGAGTGGCGGGCATGGTCGCCGCCCTCGACATAGCCGCCGCGGGTTATGGAGTGGACCTCGTCGAGAAGCGGGACAAGCTGGGCGGGAACGTCCTGGACATACCCTTGACGGCCCGGGGTGCCGTGGCCAAGCACCTGCTCAGCGACCTTCATACCAGGGTCGATGCCGACCCGAACATCGAGGTCCTCTACAACTCGGAGATGGTAGACGTCGGGGGTTCCGTCGGTTCCTTCCTGACGACCATCAGGGACCGGAAGAGCAAGGACGAGACCTACCATGTGCACGGTGCCATAATCCTTGCCACCGGAGGTGCACGGAACCTCCCGAAGGAATACGGGCTCCGGAAGCTGGAGGGGGTCGTGGACCAGTTCGGACTGGAGGACATGCTTGCAAAGGGCAAGACCCCGAAACGGGTCGTAATGATCCAGTGCGTCGGTTCCCGCGAGGAGAATGCCCTTCCGTACTGCAGTCGGGTGTGCTGCATCCGGGCGATACACAACGCCCGAAGGATACGCAAGGAGGATCCCGAGGCTGAGGTCGTCATCCTGAACCGGGACATCGTGACGTACGGGAACCTCGAGCAGTTCTACACGTTCGCGAGGGACGAGGGTATCAAGTTCATCCGCTTCTCATCGGACGACAAGCCCATCGTCATGGAGGGGAAGGATGCACCACTGGCCATTGAGGTCCACGATCCAGGGCTGGAGGGCCACCTCCTCCTGGACGCGGATGTGGTCGTGCTCTCCACCGGGATGGTACCGAGGCCATTGGCCGGCCTGCCATCCCTGCTCCGGACCGAGGTCGACCC
>JAUVEQ010000045.1 GCA_030594725.1 Methanobacteriota archaeon | reverse complement strand
GGGAGCAGGTCCAGACGCAGGTCGGGGGGGCTGTAGTCCCATTCCACGTTGAGGATGAGGATGTCCACGTTCCCCGCCTTGTCCCGCACCTCCAGCTCCAGGGTGTTGGGGCCGGCCTCCAGCTCGTAATCGATCTCGAAGGAGCCGTCGTCGGCTATCGTCTCCTGTCGCTGGTTGATGGCGATGTAGGTGGCGGTCTCCGCCGATCCGGAGATGAGGATGCGGCCGTCGCGGGTCATCATCTCCGCGGCCTTGGGGCTGGTCATGGCGATCATCGGCGGCTGGGTGTCGCGGATGACCCTGACGATGGTCACGCTCTCCCTGCCGTTGGGGTCGACGGCCAGGACCTCGATGCGGTTCTCACCCTCCTCCAGCACCACCGTCGTGGTGAATCGTCCCTCCTGCAGGATGCGCTCCCCGTTCACGTAGATGGTGGCGTCCAGGTCCTCGTTGGACACGGAACCCTCCACCATGACCTCGGTGTCCGACGTCAGGTAGCCGTCGGTGGGGGTATTGATGGTGAATACCGGGGGCTCGTCGTCCAGCGTGACGTGGCGATAGGTGACGTTGGTGTTCCCGGCCCTGTCGGTGGACTCGATGGCCAGCAGGTTCTCCCGGGAGGTCAGCACGTAGCTCAGTTTGAACCAGCCGTCCGCGTCCACGGGGGCCTCGATGTCGTTCACGGTGACATTGGCATCGGGTTCCGTCCTCCCGATGACCACGATGAGGGGTTCCGGTGCCACCTGGTAGTCCGTGGGGGAGGATACGAACAGGGCGGGCAACACGGTGTCGTGCCACACGCGGAGCACCTGGATGGCGGCGTTGCCCGACTCGTCAACGGCCTCGACCACGATGATGTTCAGGCCCTGGGTCAGGTGGTAGCGCTCGTACATCTTGCCCTGGAGGTTCGCCACGGGAACCCCGTCGAGGAACAGCTCCGCGGTCGTCTCGGTGATGGCCTCCACGATGATGTCCTTCTCCCGGGTGCGGGTGCCGTCCAGGGGCCGCAGCACCTCCAGGTCCGGACCCCGGAGGTCCAGCCGGAAGTCCACGCGGGTCACGTTCTCGTTGCCTGCCCTGTCGCGGGCCTTGGCGTAGATGCTGGCCTCGCCGTGCTCCAGGCCCTCGAAGCGTGCCTCCCAGATCTGCTGGGCCTCCACCTCCTTCCACTCGACGCCGTCCATGGATACCCAGGCCCCGTCGAAGCCCGAGCCCTTCTCCTGCAGGAATCCCTTCACTGTGAGGTCGGCGGTGTTGACCATGGCGCCGTCGTAGGGCTTCTCCACCGAGATGAACGGCAGGGCCCAGTCGACGACCTGCACCCGGGCCAGATGGTCCACCTCCACCTTCAGGGTGGAGTGGGTGACCAGACCGTTGGCGGTGATCTCCAGGTCGTAGGGTGAGATGCGGTCGGCGTGGCCCTCCTCGATCCTCCACGAGGGTATCAGCTCGGTCTTGAGGTGGCCCCGGTTGTCGGCCACCCGCGAGGTGTGGTAGCCCCCGGTGCTCTTGCGGAACACCACCAGGGCGTCCCTGGCCGGCAGGCCGCTGTCCACGCCGGTGGCATTGGCCCAGATGAGGTCTATGCCCACGTCGAAGAAGACCTCGACGATCCCCTCGGGACCGGCACTTCCGCTCATGTAGGGCACGTTGGTGGAGATGGTCGTGAGGGTGCCGTAACTGGCAAACAGGGCCTTGCGGCCCGTCAGGGTGGAGTTGGTGACGACCAGGTCCATGTTCTTGATCTGGATGGCGGTCTCGTTCACCTGCCAGGTGACGTTGTCCATGTAGATCTTGAGCCGGAGGCCGTCGGTGTTCTCCTTGGCCTCCAGGAGAAGCCCGTTCTCCGCCCGCTCGATGATGTTCGCGCCCACGGAGGGAAGCTGGGTGAAGCCGCGCAGGGCGATGGCGAAGCCCAGGCAGTCGGAGAGGTTGTTGTCCTCCACGTTGAAGCTGGTGCCCACCAGGTCGATGGCGTTCCCGCCCAGGCCCACCAGGCGATTGTCCTTGACGGTGAGGGACTTGGGTCCCACGCTGCCCGAGGACACCACGCCCGACTGGGTACTGGTGGTGCCGTCGTTGCCGGTGACGGTGATGTACGACCCGGCGTCGTCGCGGATCAGGACCACGGCGGACTGGGCCGTCCCGGTGCCGTTGGTCATGACGTTGTCGGTGATGCTGGTCTTGGAACCGGAGTAGGAGTTGGAGACCTGGACCCCGGAGCCGCCGAGGCCGTCGAAGATGTTGTTGGAGATGTACAGCGTGCCCTTGCCACGGGCCTTGGTGGAGGTGACGCCGTTGCCCTCCAGGTCCCGCATGACGTTGTCGACGACCCGCAGGCTGCCGTCCCCGTAGCTGCTGTCGATGAGGACTGCGCCCTCGGCGGCGCTGGTGCCGGTACCCGAATCCTCGAAGGTGTTCTCGTAGACCTGGACCCAGTCGGTGTACTTGCCCAGGTTGGGCGAGGGCTTGACCATGCCGTAGGCGAAGCATCGGACCAGGGTGCGGTGGCTGTCCTCGCTCCAGAGGTTGTTGGCCACCACGAACTGGGTGAAGTAGACCAGGTCCAGGGACGTGGTGCCGCCGCCTCCTCCGTTGTCGATGAAGCGGTTGTTCTCCACGAGGGCCTCCCCCGAGTTGCCCGACATGCCCTCGAAGCCCAGGGCCCGACCGACGCCGTTGCCGCGGATGACGTTGTCCGAGCACCGGAGGGCCACGTTGGTGACCTGCTTGTACGAGTAGCCGTAGGTGCGGGCGTACACGCCGCCGCCCTGGTTGTCCTCGACCACGTTGTCCTCGAAGGTGTACGTGCCGGTGCGGCTGAAGGTGTACTGCCAGTCGTAGCCGTACATGTAGAAGTAGGCGTAGCCCCCGAGCTCGGTGTTGTTGTGGATATGGCTCCGGAGGATCTTGAGGTCGTTGCGCAGGCCCATGTTGCCGTGGTAGTACATGTAACCCGAGGTCTGCAGGTCGAAGCCGTTGCCACCGTTCTTGCTGATGGTGGAATCCTGGAAGTCGAAGTAGTTGCGGTAGTCCACGCCGGTCTTGTCGCCGTAGTATAGGCGTTCGTAGAGCAGGTAGAAGATGCCGTCCTGGGCGTTGCCCGAGATGGTGGCGCCCCTCAGCGTCAGGTAGTTGTACCAGATGAACTTGCCACGGGTGCTGTAGGAGTAGTGGTTGTCGTCGATGTAGATGCCGTTCTCGCCGTTGCTCTTGACCTCGGAGTTGGTCAGGGAGAGGACGTTGTTGCGGGTCCTGGCGCTGGTCCCGTACACGTAGTAGATGGTGCGGGGCCGTTTCAGGTAGATGCCGGACTTGGCGTTGCTGCTGACCTTGCAGTCGGTGAGCGTCATGGACTGCTTGTAGGTGGTGCTGGAGCCGCTGCCTCGGTCCTGGTAGAGGGTGTCCTCGAGATAGATGCCCTCACCAGCGTTCGAGGTGAGGTCCACGTCCACCAATGTGATCCTGTTCTCGCAGTTGACCCTGGCGTTCAGGTAGTATGGCTTGATGTAGTGGTACACGTAGATGCCCGGTCCCCCGTTCTGGGTGGAGGACCCGCCGGTCCAGGTGAGGTCGAACAGCTCGTCCAGGGTCCCCGTGCCCTTGTTCACGTAGAGGTCCACGTAGCAGTACAGGCCCGCGTTGGTCGACTTGGTGATCGTGACGTTGTTCAAGGTGGTGATGAAGTCCAGGTCCAGGGTGCCCGTGAGGCTCTTCTTCCAGTACAGGTACACGCCGTAGGTCTTGGCCGAGAGGGTGGTGTCCGACAGGGTGACGGACCAGCCGTCGATCAGGGCCACCGAGTCCTCGAGGTCGTCGTTCATTTCCACGGACGAGATGCCTATGTCGACGTTGTCGATGACGCAACCGGATATGGTGGCGTCGTGGCCCCAGAGCTCGATGCCGGGACCGAGGCCGTGGTGTATGTGGCTGCCCTGGATGATCAGGTCGTCGGAGTGGGCCTGGATGCCACCCATGGCGCCCGAGATGTCCGAGTTGGCGATCGTGGCCGAGCCCCGCACGTGGAAGGTGTACCAGGTGCCGTCCGTCGCCGAGATCGTACTGTCCTCCATCACCAGGGATGCTCCCCTCTCGACAGTGATAGAGGGGTCGTCATCGCCCGTGAGGAGCAGGCTGGCTCCCAAGAGGGTGAGCTGACTGCCCGGCATGACCCTGATGTCGCCGGAGGTGCTCACCTCCTCGCCCGTGACGGTGGTGTCGGTGGTGACCAGCCAGTCGCTGGTCCCGTCCGCCGGGGGTGCGGTTCCGGACCACCCGGCGGCGGCCAGGGCCGCGACGGCCACGAGGGCCATCATCGCGAGCAGTAGGAAGGCACGCGGTCGCATCAGTTTCCACCCCCGTTGCCGTTGCCATTGCCGTTGCCATTGCCGTTGCCGTTCGGTCGGCGGCCGTTGGGCGGCCGCGGTCCCCGGCGTCGCCGGCTCATCCGCTTGGCCAGGCCCCGGTACCGCATGGCGGTTATCACGGTGACCACCAGGAGGACCACGATGATCACGGTGGACAGCAGGGTGAGCAGGTCGAGGGTCGCTTCCGCGCTGGCGGCCTCCTCGTAGGTCACACGGTACTCCATATCCTGGGAGTTGCCCAGTTCGTCCACGACCAGGATCCTGATGGTGGTGGGGTCGCCGTTCTCTTCGAGGGACACGTCGACACTGGCGGTGCCGTCGTCGCCCACAAGGATGTACACGCCGTTCAGTGTGATGCTGGCCCCCGGTTCGGACACGACCTGGACGGTGACCGTCCTCTCGTCCGAGATCCAGCTGCCATTCCCATCGTTCTCCATGCCCGGCAGGACCAGGCGGAGGAAGGGAGGAGTGGAGTCAAGGACCACCTGGACGGAGGTCTTGTCCTCGTGACCCACCCCGTCCCTCGCCAGCAGGCGGATGGTGTTGGAACCCTCCACGAGGGTCAGGTTGATGGAGAACGTGCCATTGGGTCCAATGGTGACCGGGACATCGTCGATGGTGAGCTGGGAGGCCCCCTCGGCCGTTCCCGATACGGTGAGCAACGGGTCGTTCGTGCGCTCGGGGACGGGGTCCAGCGTGATGACGGGGTCGATGGTGTCCACGGCGACCAGCCGGGAGATGGTCCGCACGTTGCCCGCCGTGTCCTCGGCCTCGATGATGATCGTCGACAGGCCCTCGGGCAGGATGAGCAGCTCGTCCAGCAGACCCTGCTTGATCGTGACCCTGCGGCCGTTCACCGTGACGGTCGAGCCGGGCTGGACGGTGCCCAGGACCCGGACCTCCCGCTGGGCGTACTGGGCTCCCTCCAAGGGAGCCTCCAGGTTTATCCAGGGGGGTTCGTTGGCCACGTGGAGGTTCAGCTCCTCGGTGAAGACGTTGCCAGCGGGGTCGACGGCCCTGAGGATGACCACGTTGTCCCCGGACGACAGTTGCACGGGTGCCGTGAAGTTCGTGTCGTCCACTGTCACGACCTCGCCGTTCACCGACAGGACGCAGTCCGCCTCGACGATGCCCGAGAGGATGATACTCGTGATGGAGACCCAGTCCCCGTCCTCGTGGCTCTGGACGTCCAGGAAGGGCTCGACGGTGTCCACCGTGGCGATGAACCGGACGGTGGCGACGTTGGAGAGCCGGTCCATTGACACCACGGTCACTGTGTTGGAACCCTCCTCCAGACGCACCGAGGCGATGAAGAGCCCGTGGAGGGTCTCCACGTCCACCCCGTTGATGGACACCGTGGCCCCGTCCTCGGTCTCGCCGCGGACGATGAGGGTGGTCTCCCGGGTGAGGATGTCGCCCTCGGGGCTGACCACGACGAGCCTGGGCGGCTGGTTGTCTATCTCGATCAGGACCAGTTCCTCGGCCACGTTCCCCGCACGGTCGGAGACCTCGACCTCCAGCTCGTGCTCTCCTGGCTCGACACCCTCCACCGTGGTCCTGAAGGGCGATACCGAGCCCACGGTGACCCACTCGCCATCGTCGATGCGGTAACGGATCTCGTGGAGGCCCGCGTGGGCGTCGAAGGCGGAGCCCCGGATCTCGAAGAAGGAGGCCCTCTGGGCCGCCCCGTCGTCGGGCTCGAGGATCACCACGGAGGGCGCTACGCGGTCGTGGACCGTTATGTGGACGGTGGCGGGCTCGTCGAGGGAGCACACACCGGTCTGTTCCAGGTCCAGGAAGGTGATGTTGACTATGAAGGGGCTGCGTGAGCGGAACTCCTCGGCCTCCAGGATGTAGGCCAGCAGCTCCACCGGGTCCATGCCAGACTCGGAGTCCACGTGTCCCACGGCGACGACCTGGAAGGTCCGGTCCTGGACCTGCACGCCCGCGCCCAGGGCCGCCATGCCGTTCTGCCACTCCACCTTGACGTGGAGGGCGTTGAACACCCACAGGGAGCCGGCCCCCACCACGTCCACCTTCTGGCGGTCCATGGCGGCGGAGTGGAGCTCCAGGATGCCCGTCTCGTCCGGGGGCACCCGGTTGTCGACCTTGTGCAGGTCGAAGTCGGTGGAGCCCTTGATGGTGAGGTCGGTCAGGCTGCCCGAGTGCTCGTAGAGCACCATGCCACCGACCTGGTCGATGAGGGTGATGCCCTGGCCGGAGAGCTCGCCCCACAGGGGCTGGCTCCTGTCGGAGGTGAAGGTGATGGAGAGGGCGGTGCCGTTGGTGTTCTTGCAGTAGATGTCGTTGAGGGTGGTGACCATGCGGGCGGCCTGGTAGGGGTGCACGATGACCTCTATGGCGTTACCCCTGGTGTCGGTGACGTTGACCTCGCGGAGGGACAGCTGGTAGGAGTCCTCGGCGGAGTACCCGTCCAGGCTCATGTAGATCCCGGTGGTGTTGTCCACACGGACGCGGTCGAGGGTGACCCGGAAGTCGTCACCGCCGGCGCCGGGCCTTCCCGGTGAGAGGTAGTATGCGTTGCGGCCCAGGTCGGTGAAGGTGCAGTCCTTCAAGGTGGCGTCCAGGTTGCCCACGTACGTCGTGGAGGATGCGGTGAGGACGGCCCCGTGGTACGTGAGGTCGGTGAAGGTCGAGTCCCTCACGTCGAAGACGAGCACGGCGTTGTCGGCCCTGCGAAGCTCGACGTACACGCCGCTGTGGGTGAGCTGCCGGAAGGTGCATCCGCCCACGTGCCATCCGACCCGGGTGGTGCCGCCGTTGACCTGGGTCAGGCTGTCCACCTTCTCGTAGAACCCGTAGCCAGAATTGTTCAGGAAGGTGCTGTCGTACAGGAACACCTCGGAGGTGTAGGTGGTGTACTGCAACTGGCTGGTCGGGGTGATGACGATGGCGGACCTGGTGTGGTTCTGGATGGTGCTGCCCAGGACGTTGACCGCGGCGTACAGCGTGGCCTTGCCCTGGGCCCAGGCGTAGTAGGACCTCAGGTACCGGGAGTCGTAGATCCCGTACCCCTTGTTGTCCGCGATCAGGCTGTTCCTCACGGTGAGGTTCGAGGTGACCGATGGGGCCTCGAGGTAGCTGAAGTAGCTGAGGCTGTACTCCATGTAGATGCCATCGGAGCCGGACCTCAGCACGTTGCTGTCCTCGAGGGTCAGGTTGAACAGGCAGTACGACTGGGACACCTTGGTGTAGATGCCCTTGGAGGTGGAGTCCTCCAGGGTGGTGCCCACGAGGCGCATGTGGTACGCGGAGGTCTTGCCGTCGGCGTCGGTGGTGAAGTACAGGCCGACGCCCTTGCTGGCGGATACGGTGGTGTCAATGAGGGTCACGTTGAGGATCTGGGTGCAGCCAGAGGCGGTGACGTAGACCCCGTTGGACTGGGTGTCGGTTATCTCGCACTCGTCCAGCACCAGGTCCGCTACTCCGGTGGATGCGCTCGCTATCACCCGGAGGGCGGCGCCCTGGTTGCTGTATATGCGGCTCTTGGAGAGGTACAGGTCGGCCTCGCTCCCCGAGGCGGAGTTGCGGACCCAGAGGACGCCGTTGGCGCCGTTGTGGTGGATCTCGTTGGTGTCGCCCTGGACGCTGAAGTTGCCGTGGGAGGAGGACTCGTAGACCACCAGGCCCGAGGCGGAGCTGGTGGAGATCTCGGTACCCATCACGGACACGGTGGCGTCGTAACCGGTGGCGGCGGCCGCCACCAGAAGACCGTGGTTGAGGCTGCCCTGGATCTTGGACGAGTTGATGATCGCCGATATCTGGGTCGAGCCCGTGGGGGGCACGCCCATGTAGACCACCGCGACGGCGGCGGACTGGTCGGTGCCGGTGTACGCGTCGCAGGCATCGCGGACGCCGAGGGAGAACACGTCCAGCTGGCAATCCTCCGCGTACAGCGCGGTGGCGGGGGCATCGGCGATGTCGAGGTTGAAGATGGTCACCTTGGAACCGTAGAACATGAATCCGCCATGGGCTGCCAGGGGCAGGCCCCTGCTGGCGAGGCTCGAGTTGGCCTCGGCTCCCAGCCCCGAGGCGGTAACGTTCGTGAGCACCGAGTCGCCGTAGGACAGGACTATGAAGCCCGATCCCTCTCCCCTGATGTCGGTGTCCTTGATCTCGAGAGAGCCGTGGAGCACCCGCAGGTAGAGCGGAAGCGAGCCCGGGGGCCGGAAGGTCACGTCGCAGGTCCGAAGGGTGAGCTTCGCGCCGTTGGTCACCTCCACGTCCTCGGTGAAGACCAGGTTCTCGTCCTTGTAGGTGGTGTCGGAGGTGATCTGCACGGCCGCAGCGCCATCGGTGGCCAATACTATGGCCAGAGCGGCGAAGAGCACGGCGAGCAGGACCGCTGCCAACACACGTTCATTGAAAGGTCCATGACTTATAGGCATGGCTGCACCGGATGAAGTGTAGCACTGGGTTAATAAAAGACAACCGCCACAGGTCGCGCTCCTAATAATCAGGCCGTCGGAATAACAGGGGTGCCAGGACCCATTCTCACCATTGTCCTAGGCCCTGGACCGATATGGGTCCGACCCAGGTATCGGGGCCGAAAAACCCGACATCCGGGTGAGAAAAACGAACATTCCCGGGGTTAGCGGCGGGCCTAGAACCCGCCGCAGAGGGGAAGGACGGCGTCGTGCTCCAAGATGAACTCGGCGATGCGCTCGCAGGGCATGACCTCGATCCCTTCGATGAGGTCGTCGAGGGTGAGGCCGCGCTCCTCCAGGGCCTCGGCGTCCACGTAGACCTTGGCGCCCGACTCCACCGCATGGATGAAGGTCTCCTCGTTGGAGGGCATCTCGATGGTCTCGGACCACTGGTCCTTGACGGCGTTCCAGACCCCGTCCTCGCACAGGATCAGGTCCGAGGGCAGGCCGTACATGTTGCCCACCGAGGCCATGCGGATGGCGGCGTAGGCGTCCTCCCTTCCGTAGGCGGGGTGGCGGATTATTACGCACAGGTTCTTGATCGGCATTCTACATCCACCTCCTCAGAACGATATGTGCACCAGCCGGTCGGACCGGGTCACGTAGCTGATGTAGTCATCGACCAGCTTGCCGAAGACCGCGCCCTCCACGAAGTCCTCGGGGTCGTAGCCCCTTGCGACGGAGCATGTTCGGCAAGCGGCCACGTTGAGGCCCCTGCCCATCAGCTCCAGGGTCATCTCGGCCAGGTTGGGGAAGTTCTTGGGCGCCTGCTTCTTGTTGAGCACGGTGATGCCCTCGCCAAAGCAGAACAGGTTCACCCGGTGTCCCTTGCGGAGGGCGGCGTCAGCCAGCTTGAGGGCCTTGTAGGGGCCGGTGGTCATCATCGCCCCCGTGGTCAGAAGTATGGTAAGCTCTCCCATCTCATCACCTCACAGCACGATGTCGTACTCCTCCATTATCAGGTCCACCATGCGTTCGTAGTCGACCATCTCGATACCGTCCATCGTCCTGCCGGTGAGGCCCCGGGCCTCCACCGATTGACGAAGGGCGTAGACGGTCACACCGGAGTCCAGGAGCTTGCGCCCCTCTTCGATCGCGGCGAAGTACACCGCGTCCTGCATCAGGATGGCTCCCGCCTTGGGGGCGGTCGAGGCGATCTTCAGCTGGCGCTCCAGCGAGCAGTCGGCCGGAGATTGGTTGAGCATCATCAGCACGTTCTTGTCCGTCACGTCGTCACCACCTACGTCGTGTCTGTACATCCCTAGTGCCGGGTCTCGCACTCTCCCTCGTGGAGCTGCGCGCAGGAGTCGCACGGGTTGGCGGCCGTGCCCTCCTGGGAGTCCTCGGGCACCTCGCCTCTCATCTTCTTCTCCCAGTCGTCCAGGGCGGCGCCGAGGCCGTCGGCGGCCAGGTTGGAGCAGTGCATCTTGATCTTCGGGAGGCCGTCAAGCTCCGTCGCCACGTCGTCGCGGCTGATCTTCCTGGCCTCGTCGACGGTCTTGCCCTTGGCCATCTCGGTTATCATCGAGGACGTGGCGATCGCGGCGGCGCAGCCGAAGGTCTGGAACTTGATGTCGGATATGCGTCCGTCCTTGACGCGGATGAATATCTTCATCACGTCGCCGCAGACGGGGTTGCCGACCACGCCGATCCCGTCGGCCTTGTCCATCTCCCCCATGTTGCGGGGGTTCATGAAGTGGTCCTTCACTTTGTCGGAGTACATGTTGATACCTCGTGATCCTTAGATCTCCCCCTTTTCCCTCGCGTCGGCGTACAGGGGTGACATTGCATGGAGCTGCGTGACGATGCCTGGCAGGGCCTCTACGAAGGCGTCCACCTGCTCTTTGGTGGACCATCGCCCCAACGAGCACCGGAGGGAGCCGTGGGCGTCCTCGTGCTTGAGGCCAATGGCGATGAGGGTCCTGGATGGTTCCAGGCTGGTGGACGAGCAGGCCGAGCCGGTGGACACCTCGAAGCCCATGGAGTCCAGTCTCAGCATCATCGACTCGCCCTCGACGTACCTGATGCCGAAGTGGGCGTTGTGGGGCAGGCGCCGGTCGCCCCGGGGGCCGTTGAGGTAGGCCGTCGGCGTGGACTCGAGGACCCCGTCGATGAGGCGGTCCCTGAGCTTGCGCAACCTGGGCACCTCCTCCTCCATGCCATCCCTGCAAAGCTCCACCGCCTTGGCGAAGCCCACGATGCCCGTCACGTTCTCGGTGCCCGAGCGCAGCTTGAACTCGTGGCCTCCGCCGTGGAGCAGCGGGGTGGGCTTGACGCCCTTGCGGATGTAGAGCATGCCCACGCCCTTGGGGCCGTATATCTTGTGGCTGGAGGTGGCCAGCAGGTCCACGTTGAAGGTGTTGACATCGATGGGGACCTTGCCGAAGGTCTGGACGGCGTCGGTGTGGAAGATGACGTTGCGCGCCTTGCAGATGGCACCGATCTCGACTATGGGCTCGATCGTCCCGATCTCGTTGTTGCCGTGGATGATGCTGACCAGGGTGGTGTCTGGCCGGATGGACGCCTCGACCTCGGCGGGGTCGACGAAACCCTCGGGGTCGACGGGGAGGAGCGTGACGTCGTAGCCCTCCTCCCTCTTGAGGAACAAGGCCGTGTTGTAGACCGCCGAGTGCTCTATGGAGGATATGATGATGTGCTTTCCCCGCTTCCGGTAGCGGTGGGCGATGCCCTTGACGGCAAGGTTGTCGCTCTCGGTCCCTCCGCTGGTGAACACGATCTCGTCGGGCCGGGCCTTGATGAGGTCGGCTATGGTGGACCGGGCGTCTTCCAGGGCCTGATGGGCCTCCAGGCCCTTCTGGTGGAGCTCCGAGGCGTTGCCGTACATCTCGGTGAAGTACGGCATCATGGCCTCGACCACTCGAGGGTCGGTCCGCGTTGAGGCAGCGTTGTCGAAGTACGAGATGTCCATCGGTTCGTCTCCATGATAGCTTCGAGCCGTGCGTTCGGTTATGTGACATGTTGGTAATATTAGTTTAGGTCGCCCCAATTCCCCGTGGAGAGGCTTGGCCTACCCGATCCAGTTGTTCGTCTGTCACACCTTCGCACCGCAGTGGGGGCAGTTCTCGCGGC
>JAUVEQ010000112.1 GCA_030594725.1 Methanobacteriota archaeon | reverse complement strand
AGCTGATCGGTCCCGAGCTTGGCCACGTGATCTGGGAGGTGATCAAGTGAGCAGGGGCAGGCCCTTTCGAGCCCTGGTCTCGCTGGAGGAGGCCCTGGAGAGGGTCCTGTCCCGCGTGGGACCCGTCGATCGGACCGAGACGGTTCCCATCGACGAGGCGTTGGACCGGGTCCTTGCCCAGGACATCAAGGCCACAATGGACGTCCCGGGCTTCGAACGGTCGGCCATGGACGGCTACGCGGTCAGGGCCGAGGACACCTACGGTGCCACCGATATGGAGCCCTTGATGTTGCGACCGGTCGGGACCGTTCATGCGGGAGAGGTCCCCTCGGGAACCGTGGGTGAGGGTGAATGCATGTACGTGGCCACTGGCGCGATGAGGCCAGAGGGCGCTGACAGCGTGGTCATGGTCGAGTACACCGAGGAGGTCGATGGTGGGACCATGACCATGATCAGGAGGGCCGTCCATCCAGGTGAGAACGTATCCAGAAGGGATGCCGACATCAAGGAGGGGACCGTCCCCCTCAGGGCAGGAGCCCGGCTCGGGGCCTCCCGTATCGGGACAGCGGCCGCCCTGGGGGTGTCGGAGCTGGAGGTCTACGCCCGTCCAGTGGTGGCCATCGCGGGCACGGGGAACGAGGTGCGTCCCCTGGGAGAGGAGCTGGGGCCTGGCCAGGTGTACGACATCAACACCCACACCATCTCCGCGGCGGTCAGGGGTCTGGGAGGCACGGCCTTGGTGCTCGGCCTGGTGAGGGATTCCCACGAGGCGCTGTCGGAGGCCCTGGACAAGGCCCTCGCGATGGCCGACATCGCCGTGTTCACTGGTGGCAGCTCCGTGGGCGAGAGGGACCTGCTGGTGGACGTGTTCGGAGAGCGGGGAGAGGTGTTGTTCCACGGGGTCCAGGTCAAACCAGGCAAGCCGGTCCTGGCGGTCGACTGCGGAGGCAAGCTGGCATTCGGACTTCCTGGTTACCCCACATCATGTCTCTCCTCGGGCATGCTGTTCCTCGAGCCGGTCCTGGCAAAGATGGGAAGGAGGCCCCAGGCCACACCTGTCGCCGTGGAGGCAAGGCTGGGCCGCAGGGTGGTATCCACGATAGGACGGACCCAATTCCTCACGGTGAGGCTCGAGGACGGGACCGCACACCCGGCCTTCAAGGAATCCGGGGCCATCACGAGCATGGCCGAGGCGGACGGCTACGTGATCATCCCCTCGAACGTCGACCTGATGGACAGAGATGAGCAGGTGGAGGTGCATATGTTATGAACGGACGCCCTCGACAGCGCCTCAGCTTGAGGATGGCACCACCGATCGGGTTGGCCGTCCTGGTCGTGGTCATCCTCGTGTCGGTCCCCTTGGACCCGAATTCCTCGGGCACCCTGGTCTTGGCGACCACGACGAGCACCTACGACTCTGGCCTCCTTGACCGGATCATTCCCGAGTTCGAGACCCGATTCGATTGCGATGTCAAGGTGATCGCCGTGGGCACCGGACAGGCCCTCCGGTTGGGTGAGGCCGGGGATGCCGACGTGCTCTTGGTCCATGCCCCCGACCTGGAGATGGAGTTCGTGAGCTCAGGCCATGGTCTTTACAGACGACAGGTCATGTACAACGGGTTCGTCATCGTTGGTCCGAGGGACGACCCAGCCGGATTGGCTGATGTCCCCGATGCGACCCTCGCCCTCGATCGCATAGCAGAGATGAGGGCCGTGTTCTGCTCCAGGGGGGACGATTCGGGTACCCACTCTCGAGAGAGGGCGCTCTGGGCCGAAGCGGGTCACGATTACGAGGAGGTGTCCTCGATGGGCAACTCCGATTGGTATCTCTCCCTGGGCAAGGGCATGGGGGACACCCTGAGGATGGCCTCGGACATCGGAGGATACACCCTGTCCGACGAGGGTACCTTCTACGCCCTCGAGGAGGAACTGGACCTGGTGGTCCTGGTCTCCGGAGGTGTCGAGCTACGGAACCAGTACAGCGTGATACCCATCAATGGAAGTCTACACGCCAACGTGGAGGAGGGTCTGGCCGTGGACTTCGCCGACTGGATCGTCTCACAGAAGGTGCAGGGGATGATCGACGGATACACCATGCACGGCAAGACCCTGTTCAGGGCGAACGCGGGAGAGGGCTAGGTTGGCAAGCGAACTGCTTTACGTTACCGCGCTCACGCTGGCGGTGTCAGGCACCGCCACATTGATCGCCTCCCTCATAGGGGTCCCCCTGGGAAGTCGGCTTGCCCTGCGGGAGACCGTGGGTGGCAGGGCCATCAAGGTGTTCCTGTACACGATGTACGGGTTCCCGCCGGTGCTGGCGGGTCTCATAGTGTACCTGATGCTCTCCAGCGATGGACCCCTGGGCTTCCTCGACCTGCTTTTCACCCCCGGCGCCATGATCGTGGCCCAGGTCCTGCTGATAACGCCCATCGTCATGGGTCTCACCCTGTCCGCGGTCTCCGAGGTGGGACCAGAGGTCAAGGATACCGCCAAGACCCTTGGGGCGAACGATCGGCAGATCTCCCGCACCGTGCTCAGGGAGGCCCGTGTGGGAGTGATCACGGCCGTGATGGTCGGTTTTGGAAGGGCCATCGCCGAGGTGGGCGCGGTCATCATCGTGGGAGGCAACATACAGTGGCACACCCGGGTGCTCACGACCGCGATCGTGCTCGAGACGCGCAGGGGCAACTTCGAGTATGCCGTCGTCCTCGGCGCGATCCTTCTGGTCATGGCCCTGTCGGTGTACCTGGTCCTCAGCTACTACCAGGAGCGTGATCGCCGATGACGGCTATCGATCTGTCCGATGTATCGAAGGCCTATGATGGCAACCCCGTCCTCAGCGGGGTCGATCTGGCGGTGGAGGAGAACGAGATCCTCGCCATCATCGGACCGAGCGGCGTGGGAAAGACCACGTTGCTCCGGCTTGCCAGTGGCCTCGAGAGGCCCGATTCGGGCACGATCGCCATTCTGGGGACGCCCCTCACATACGACAACGGCCGGGACCTTCCCTTCAAAAGGCACATGGCCTTCATCCTGCAAAAGCCGGTGGCCTTCAAGGAGACGGTATCGGAGAACGTGGCCTACGGCCTGAGGGTGAGGGATATCGATGACACCGAGGATCGGGTGGCACATGCCCTGGAGGCCGTCGGGATGACCGAAATGGGCGACCGGATGGCGACACGCCTCTCCGGGGGCGAGATGCAGAGGATGGCATTCGCCCGGGCCACTGTCTTCGAGCCATCGATACTGCTCCTGGATGAGTTCACGGCCAACCTGGACCCGCAGAACGTGGGCGTCCTGGAGAGGGCCGTCGTCGCGTACCAACGGGAGAGGAACGCCACGGTGGTCATCGTCACCCACAACCTGTTCCAGGCCCGGAGGATCTCGACCAGGACCACGCTACTGCTGGGAGGCAGACTGGTGGAAACGGGTCCGACGGAGCGGATCTTCGAGGAGCCGGAGGAGGAGCGGACCCGGGCCTTCGTGAGTGGAGAGATGGTGTTCTGAGGTCATCGTGATGAGTTGATCCCAGCACGGGGCCGACGCCGATCAGGAACCCTCTCGTGGGGTCCGCTTGCCGTACTTGAGGGCTATCGTGCATCCGCCCTCCCGGGAGACCATGCATGGACCCACCGGGGTCGTGGGCTTGCACGCGTTCCCGAAAAGAGGGCACTCGCTGGGTTCCATCACCCCCCGCAGCACCTCCCCGCATCGGCAGCCGGGCGGTTCCCGGAAGTCCTGGTTCCACACGTTCTCCAGAAGGTCCTCCTCGGACCGTCGTGCGTCGTGTGCGCCGTACTCCTCCCGTAGCGCCATCGCGCTGTCCGGGATCATGCCGAAACCCCTCCACTTCTCGGACCGGGGTTCGAACACCATGTCCATGATGTCCTGGGCGGGAACGTTCCCCTCCTCGCGGACCACCCTGCTGTACTGGTTCTCGACGGCCACGCGACCCTCGGCCCGCTGCCGGGTGAGCATGTACACCCCCATGAGGAGGTCGAGGGGCTCGAAGCCCGTCACGACCTGGGGAATGTTCCACTGCTCCGATATGGGCTCGTACGGGCGGGTCCCGATGATCGTGCTGACGTGACCCGGTTCGATGAGGCCATCCAGCTTCACCTCTCCCAGGGACAGGACGGCACCGAGGGCGGGCGGTAGCAGGCGATGCATTGACAGCACGGTGAAGTTGTCGACGCCCTCCTCCTGGGCATTGTTGACGGCCACCGCGGTGGTGGGAGCCGTGGTCTCGAAACCGAGCCCCACGTAGACGACCTCCTTGTTGATGTTCTCCCGGGCGTGGGACACGGCGTCCTCCACCGAGTAGACTATCAGGAGATCGACCTCTCCGCGGGTCTTCAGGTCCAGTAGCGTCCCGGTGGGACCGGGTATGCGCATGAAATCGCCGAAGACGGCTATGGTCCTTCCGGCCCTGGCCAGGGCGAAGACCTCCTCGATCTCCCCGGGGGAGGTCACACATACGGGACATCCCGGGCCCTGACGTATCTCCACTCCCACCCCTGCGAACCTCTCCTCGAGACCGAACCTGACCAGGGTGTCCTGGTGGGTCCCGCAAACGTGCATGTACCTGCCAGGCGTGTCCAGGTCAGCGATCCGCTGGACTATCCGATCTGCCATCTCCCTGTCGCGGTACCTGAACAGCGCCTTCTGCTCATCCTCCTCAGACATCCTCCGTGACCCCCTCAACGTCCGGGACCTGTAACCTGATGTCACGTATGATAAGGTCCCTGCCCTCCGTGACCTCCACCACCGCTCCGCACTCCGGACAATCCAACACGGGAGTGCTGAAATGGCTTTCGGGGAACTCCACCACCTTGAGCGGACCCGAGTACATGCATGCGGGGCAGGAACCCCTGGCCTGGAGCCTCTCCAAGGTCAGGACCGCACCCTCCAGGGGCGGGCCCAGGTCCTTTGTGTATATCTCCCACGCGAACTGCAACTGGTCGTCCACCAGGAAGGTGAGCTCCCCCACCTGTATGTGAACATTCTCTACCTTGATGGCCTGCCTCTCCTTGGCCAATCTGATGATGGAGTCCGCGACCTGGCTCATGACGGAGAGCTCGTGCAAGGGAAGCTCACGCCCCTTCCTCGGCATCCAACTGGTCCTGGAACTCGAGGAACTCCCGCCAGGTCTCGAGGGACAGGTTGGCCTCCGCCTCGTCCATGACGGAGATCGCAAAGCCGGCATGAACGATGACGTACTGTCCTGGCTCGACCTTGACAAGGGAGACGTTGACGGCCCGGCTGGCACCCCCGAAGTCCACCTGGGCCTGGTCTCCCTCCACCGACAGGACCTTTGCTGGTACGGCGAGGCACATGGGCCAGGCATGCTCGACCGCCGATAAATAGGTTATCCCCCATTATTCCAGGCCCCGGCCCACAATGATGGCCTGTCCCGCCGAGATCCCACCGTCACCCGGAGGTATCCTGTCATGGAGGATGAGATCAAGACCCCTCGCCCTCACACGGGAGGCGATCATGTCCACGATGGGCAGGGAGTAGGCGACCCCGCCGGTCACTCCGACGGGAATTCCGAGCCGCTCCGCTTCGTCCGAGGCGGCATCGACCAAGCCAGACACGACTGCGTCGACAGCGGCCATGGCGGCATCGCACCTGTCCTGATGGCTCGACAGGTCAAGGTCGAACATGGTGTTCAAGACCGACATGACCCCCACGACGCCCGAGGTGGTACGTTCCACCTGAAAGCCCCATTCAGGACGTGGCCGACCCCTCTCCAGGAAGGGCTCGAGCCTCATGGCAGGCTCTCCGTCGTACGACATTCGATCGGCAGCTCCCAGGTAGATGGACACCAGGTCCAAGAAGCGACCCATGCCGGTGGTCCTCGGGGCATGGGGCAGGGCCTGCTCCCATACCCTCGCCTCCTCCGGGGTCGCGATGCCCTCTGGCCAGTCCTCGCGGCCAAGCTGGTGATGGGCCGCCCAGACGAGCCGGCGCGGATCGAGCACGGCCCTCTCCCCTCCCGGCATCGGCATCTCCTCCAGGTGCGCGACCCGATCGTAGGTGTCCATCGAGGTCGCGAGCACCTCCCCGCCCCACAGAGTCCCGTCCGGACCGTAACCAAGACCGTCGATGGCGAGGACGACGGCCTCGTCGGTTCCGGCGTCCACGAGCAGCGAGGCGGCGTGGGCGTGATGATGTTGCACCTGGACGACGGGCACACCCTCCTCCCTCGCCCACCGGTCGGCTATCCGCAGTGTCGAGTACCGGGGATGCATGTCGGCCCCGATGGCATCCAGCTCATCGATGCCGAACATCCGGCGGAAGTGGGCGACCGCCTCTCCCAGGAACCTCTGGGTGGGCTCCCTCGAGCTGTCCCCGATGTACTGGGTCAGGAACATCCTACCCCCGGTGGCGAGTGCCGCCACCACGTTGAGCTGGGCCCCGGTCGCCAGAACGGACCTTTCGTGACCCGCGGGGACCGGTGTCGGGACCACACCCCTCGACCTCCTGATGAACAGTCTATGGTCTTTCATGACCTTGACCACGCTGTCATCCGCCCGCTGGATTATCTCCCTGTCGTGGAGGAGGTACACGTCCAGGTCGAGACCTAGGGCCTGCTCCCGGGTGGTGACGATGGGTTCGCCGGGCAGATTGGCCGAGGTGAAGACGAGAGCATCGACAGGAAGGTGCTGGAAGAGCAGCAACTGAGATGGCGTGTAGGGTAGCATGACCCCCACGTTGCCCAGGCCCGGAGCGACGCCCTGGAGGTCTGCCGGGTCCCTCTTGTGGACAAGCACTATCGGTCTCACGGGACCGGTCAGGGCCTCCTCCTCCCCTGGCTCCATGCGGGTCAGGGTGCGAGCGGCTTCCAGGTCCCTCACCAGCAGTGCGAAGGGCTTGGCGGGCCGGTGGTATCGTTCCCTGAGGGCGTCTGATGCCTCGGGCAGGCACACGATGTGCATGCCCCCCCAGCCCTTAACGACCCCCAGGCCCCCTTCCATCACCTGGCCGGCGAAGGTCTGGAAGGGATCGCCCGGTATCTTTGCGCCCGTCCGGTCGAGCAATGTGTAACGGGGCGCACAGTCAGGGCAGTTGGTCGTCTGGGCGTGGAACCGGCGCGAGGTCGGGTCCCGGTACTCACCTTCACAGTCGGAGCACATCGGGAATGGCGCCATCGAGGTCAGCGGTCTGTCGTAGGGAAGGTCGCGGATGACCGTGAACCTCGCCCCGCAATCGGTGCAGTTCGTGAATGGGTGGCGATGCCTGCGGTCGGATCGGTCCCGGAACTCCGCCATGCAGGCGGGACAGATGGCCGTGTCGGGAGGTATCATGCTCAATCGGGAACCCTCTGAGCTGATCAGGATGACGAAGGCATCGCCCTCGGGCTCGCCATCCTCTAGCTCGAAGGAAGTGATCTCGGCGAGGGGCGGTAGCTCCCGCCTGAGCGCCTCCAGGAAGGCTTCCGCCTCCTCATCACCACCCGGGATGCAGACCTCCACGTTGGCCCCGTTGTTCCTCACATGACCCGCGACCCCGAGGTGGGAGGCCACGCGATGGACGGTGGGACGGAACCCCACGCCCTGCACCGTGCCGTAGATGAAGATCCTGACCAACGTATCGCCCCGGTTCACATACCATATCACTGACCAACGATGGCCTCGAGGAGATCCTCCACACCCTCGCCCGTCTTGGCGTTGGTCCGTATGAAGGGCGCGTGGGCGTTCACGGTCCGGAAGTCCCTCTCGATGACGTCCACATCAACGCCCACGGGCTCCGCCAGGTCCACCTTGTTGATCACGCACACGTCGGCATCGCGAAAGATCAGCGGATGCTTCCGGACGGTGTCGTCGCCCTCGGTGGTGGATATGACGACCACGCGCCTCTCGGCGCCGAGGGGGAAGTCGGCAGGACAGACCAGGTTCCCCACGTTCTCGATGAACAGCACGTCGATACCATCCAGGTCGAGATGCTCCAGGGCGTGCTCCACCATGTGGGCGTCCAGATGGCATTCCTTGCCGGTGTTCAGGTTCTCCGATACTATCCCCCTTGCCAGGAACCGCTGGTGGTCGTCATCCCCGGCCACGTCGCCCGCGATCGCGCCCACCCTGACACCGCGGGATGCCAGGAGTTCCGACATGCGCTCGATGAGCAACGTCTTTCCGGAACCGACGGCCCCCAGGAGATCGAAGGCCCTGATGCCGTGGCTCCTAAGGTGCTCCCGATTACCCCTGGCGATGTTCCTGTTCTCCTCCAGGATGCTCTCCACCAT
>JAUVEQ010000141.1 GCA_030594725.1 Methanobacteriota archaeon | reverse complement strand
CATGACGACGGGACGGATGTCGACCTGCTCGTCCTGCCATTTCGCGTCATCCGGCACGGCCAGGATGATGTCCTCGGAGGGTGGGGCCTCTATCCGGGCGGGACCCGCCTCGCCGATGATGGGCGCGGCCCGTACGTCGGGGTGTCCCAACGCGTCGTTGCCGTTGACGGGATCCGTGGCGACATATGCAGGCCCAAGGTCGATGCCCTCCGTCGGTTGGGCCATCTCCTTCCAGTCCTTGGAGTAGATCTGGTGGGCGAAGAAGTAGGACATGCCGACCAGTGCGATGCCGAAGACCCAGACCAGGACCGCTGCGCCGCCAAGCAGGTAGAACAACCAGTAGACGACGATGGCCAGGAGGATCGCGATGTGGAGCTGGCGTACCCGCTCCTTCTTGTTGTCCCTGGCCAGTTTCTTGGGGAGCTTGATCGCCAGATAGGTGATGATGAGGGTGAACACCATGAGGATAAGGGGGTTACCGACGGTGCTGGAGTGGTCGTAGGACATCCTGGAGACGGGAGCGCTGGAAACGGTGTAGCTGCCCGAGAAGGAGATCACCGCGCTCATGGGCGCTCGCATGTTGAGCAACGTGCCCTCGTCCTTGACCTCGGTGGTGTACGAGCCCAGTCCCGCGGACACGATGTAGGTCCTCTCGGCAATGGTCAGGCTGGTCGGGATGGCGTCGTACGAGCCGTAGAGGACCATCAGGGGCTCGAGCCCGCTCACATTGAACTCGATCTGGTCGTACTGGATGTGTCCTCGGAAGGTTATGTGGATATAGAGCTCGTCGGTGTCGTTGACGTCGGCGCCGATGAGCCCCAGATGCTCGTCCACGTCCACATTGTCCAGCTTGATGCCTCGGAGCACGATCTGCCGCTTGGTGAGGATGTCGTCCAGGTTGCGCATGTACTGCTCACCCTCGGCCTGGTCGATGAGACCATCACCGTCGGCGGTGGCCGTTTCGAAGGGGAACCTGATGCTGGGGTCGTCGATCATGCCTCGGAGCTCGGACGCGGCCTGGCCGTGGAGGCGGTACTCGATGTATCCACCACCGTTCTTGAAGAAGGTAAGGAAGGTGGTGCTCATCTCCACGTCCTCGGCGGCCACCTCGCCCCCTGCCAGGGGCGGTACCGCCAGGAGCAGCAGGACGAGCAACGCCAAGCGGGCGCGCCTACCGTCGCGGTGCATCCTCATCGATAAATCCAGGGTAACAACCGCCTTATATAGGTTGCCTGGCGGTTCTCAAGGCTGATTGGGGGCGGGTCCATCCTCAGTTCCTTCGCCGGCGATGGATGCCAGCAAGCCCAGCGCCACAGATGAGCGCCATCGCGCAGCCTATGGCGCCCGCACCGGGCACCTCACCCTGGTCAGCGGGTATGTGCTCGGCCGGGTCCCTCAAGGGGACGCGGGATGGAAGGACCTCCACCTGCCAGGTGGCGAGGGTGCGAGCTCCCTGGTCGTCCACCACCTCCAGGGTCACGTTCCATGTGCCCTCTCCCGTGAAGATGACGTCCACGGTCCTGCCGTGAACGACACCCTGGCTGTAATCCCATATGTAGTCCACGATGGACCCATCGGGGTCCTCGGACAGGTGGGCCGACAGTCGTGTGGGCTCCAGGGCGTTAACACTGGCGGGTACCGTGCCCTTTGCCACCGGAGGTGCGTTGACCCTCACGTAGGTGACGTCCTGGTCCTGCAGGCCCCAGGGGTCGACAACCACGAGGAGGATCATGTACGTCCCCGGCTCGTTGAACACGTGGAGGGACACCCGATCCATGTGGGACGGGTTCACGTCCCCGGGGAGGAGCCAGAGGAACTCTATGAAGCCACCGTCGGGGTCGTACGATGTGGAGCCGTTCAGCTCGGCGGGCTCGCCCACAAGGACGGTGACGTTCCTGCCCGCGTCGGCCCGCGGGGGTCTGTTGATCTTGACCCAGACCTCGAGGTCATGGAGGCGCAACCATCCCGGGTTGCTGGCACGTGCTTCCAGATGCACCACCAGTTCCCCGAAGCGGGCCTCGCTCTTGTGCCTCTCGATGTAGTTCGTGAGGCCCGAGATGAGGTCGAATCTACCTCCCTCGCTCCCGCGGGGAAGGTCTTGGACGTTCTCCCTTCCGCCGGGTCCGAAACCCAGTTCGATATCGTCGGCGAGGTTCCGGGGGAGGGCGATGGACAGGGTGGGGGGCATCTGACAGAGGGCCAGCAGGGCATCGTCCTCGTTCAATCCCCCCCGCAGGAACCCGACGGCAACGGGTCGGCCGGCCACGGGCACGTCGAGGGGTATGGTGTGCCGGAGGTCCCCTCCGGCCAGGTAGATCGTCAGATTGTCAGAGCCCGAGCATGCGGCCACCAGGTCCATGTTATTGTCATCGGCCCGATTGATGTGGAGGCCCCGCACGTCCCTCGGTGCCCTGCCCACTTCCAGGACCTCCGATGTCTCGAAGCTCCCATCGGAGCGCTGGGTGAACACGTAGATGCGATCGTCTCCCGCGCAGATGGCCGTAATGTCGGCAAGGGAATCCCCGTTCACACGACGCACATCCACGTCCACTAGACCGGGTCCAGTGGCAAGGGTGGTGGTGTTGGAGAAGTTGCCGTTGCCCTCGTTGTACATTATTGAAATGGTGTCATTGCGTGATTCCGCGATCACCAGATCATTGTCATAGTCCTCGTCCATGTCCCAGACGGAGACGGCACTTGGTCCTCGTCCCACCTCGACCCGCTTGGGGTAGAAGGTCATGTCACCCCTTCCCTGCAGGATCGTAATGCTGGAACCCCCCGTGTTGGCCACCACGATGTCCCGCTTGAAATCCGGATTGAGGTCCTGGGCCACCAGCGCACTGGGTCGCGGGCCCACGGGGATGATCACGGGGTCTGCGAAGGTGAAGAAGGTGAGGGCCTCGAACACATAGACCTTTCCCTCGGAACCGCTGGCGACGATGATGTCCTTGTCGTTGTCCCGGTCCAGATCGTCCACGATAACGGCCATGACGTCGGGCACATCCATCGACCACTGGGTAACGAGCCGGAGCGGGTCCTCCTCGAGGATCAGGACATCCACCCGACCCTCCTCCTGATACCCGATGATGATGTCATCGTAGAACCTGTCATGGTCCAGGTCGCCGCACCACATGGCCTTCGGAGTGGCGTCCAGGGGAATGTCGGTGACCTCGTAGCGCACCCGCGAGACGTTCAGGGATGCCTGCAGGACCTGGGAACCCGCGGGGATGAGCAGCTCGGCCTCCAGGTTGGCGAACTGGTCGGCCAATCCGATCAACTCCACTGAACCGTCGGTGAAGGTGTCGATGTGGATCTGGGTCGGTTTGACCGGCTCGGCGGACACAGGCTCCGCGATGGGAGGCGCAAGGCCACCGAACAGGGTGAGGACCACCAGGACGGTCACCAGGACCGAGGAGGGCCTCATGGGTTGATCACCTCCGTCTCCCATGTGTCCGTTGTGTGACATTCCTCGCACACGATGCCAAGTGTCCCACGATGTATGTCGTCATGGCAGCTGACGCAGTCGATGTCCTGGGACGTGACCAGTTCATGGTCCGGGCCCCACAGGTTATCCGCCCAGTCGTCCGTTTCGTGGCACAGTGTGCAGTCCTCGCTGTACCTCTCCTTGCCGTTGGGATGGAATGTCGGGTGGCATGCCAGGCAATCGTCGGAGAACCGGTCGTGGTCGGCCTGCACCGGGATCCAGTACTCTGTCAGATGGCAGGCGCCGCATGCGGCCTCCCATCCCCCGATGTCCCCGTGTGTGGCCTCGTGGCACGAGTAGCAGTCCTGGCCCAGGGCATCGTGGTCGATGTCCACCAGCAGGAAATCCACTCCCGGGACGTGACAGGCCGAGCACTCCTCCGCGTGGGCGGCGTCGACGCTCCTCTCGGGGTCACCTCCCAGATGTTCTGTGACGTGGCATGTCGTGCACTCCACCGTCTCGTTGGGATGGGGCTTGAGCATGTCCCTGCGGTCCGGTACGTGGCACCACAGGCAATCGTCAGCGTAGGCCTCCTCGTGGAGGTCGGGAGCCTCTCCGTGGCACTGGGTGCAGGGCTGGGGATGGGTGATGTGCTGCACCTGGCGGTTCCAGCTCACGCCCGGCTCGTGACACGAATCGCAGTCCAGGGGTGCTATCTGCCGGTCATCCAGGTGCTCCGCTGGTCTGTCGTTCTCGTGGCAACGTATGCATGGCGGGTCGATCTTGAAGTGGTCCACGAACTGGGGGGTCCAGGAGGTGTTGAAATGGCAATCGGAGCAATCCGAGGACCTGCCACCGTGGATCGGGTCGAGGGACATGGGATGACACGATTGGCAGGTGGCGTTCGTGGCGTTGATCACATCGTGGTCGAGCTCGGGGATCAGCCACTTGTCCACGGCATGGCACACGTCGCACTCCTTCGAGTACTCCAGGTAAGCTGGATACGTGTGGTCCGGTGTCTCCCCGTGGCAGTCCAGGCACTCGAGCTCCTCCTCGTCCTCGTGGTCGTATTCCACGTCCCAGTCGGTCTGGATATGGCACAGCTCGCAATCGTCGGCGAAGCCCACCTCGTGGGTGCCCTCGATGTACTGCTCGTGACAGAAGCCGCACTCGGGCTCCAGCGAGGCCGTCCAGTGGCATTCGGTACACCGGACGGGCGTGTGAAGGCTGTTCAGGGTGATGTTCCGCTCCGGATGCTCGGGCACCTTGGTGAGGTCCGTGATGTAATCACTGCCAACGTGCTCGTAATGGCACTCGGTACAGTCCTCGTCCGCTGCGGCCTCGGCATGCCACGTGAGCTCTGGCATGTCCGGATGGCAGTCCAGGCACAGGGAGTCCTGGACACCGGAATAGGACTCGTGGCACCTGGCGCAATCGATGTCCTCGTGGGCGGTGGAGCGTGGACCGGGCTCTATGGTCTCGGGAGAGGCAACGACGACAAGGTAGGTGACCATTGCGGAGCCCAGGACCACGGCCAGGGTGATGATGATCCATCTCATCTGCTTCTGGTCCATCACAGACCACCCCACGCGAAGTAGAGCTTGGTCCATACATGGACCAGGAGAATGCCCATCAACATCATCGTGCTCACGTTGTGGACATGACGCCACCAGGTCCACTTGGGTCTCTCTCCCTGGATCCTGGTCACTTCGGCCTCCGCCTCCAGCACCTGCTTGTGGACCGACATGAGCCTGTTGTACAGGGCCGCCCCCTGGGGCGTGGTCGCCATTCCCCTGGAGTAGAGCGCCCTGTACTCGGCGTCAAGACGGGTCCGTTCCCTGCGACGGTCGGCAAGGGTCGCCGTCGCCTCGTTGAGCGGGCTCCGGGAGCGTTTCTCCAGGAAGTAGACGCCCGACGAGCAGAGGACCACGAGGAGCACCACGATGAGGGGAATGCCCAATCCATCCAGGTTCCCGAGGGTATGGGCCAGCGCCATGACCCCGCCGATGAACCCCGCCCAGTGATGCCACGACAACCACAGGGTCATCTTGCCAGTGGTCACGACCCACTTGCGCTTGCGCAGGCTGTAGACCATTGACAGACCCATGAGGGCGAAGCCGATCACGCCGACCCAGTGGGCCAGATTCGCCTGGTCGGCCAGCCACCAGTCCGTCAGTGCCCCTCACCCCCGCGGGTGGCCTCGCGGCCCCGCCTCCTGCGAGGTATGAGGAGCGCCATTGCCGTGGCAAGGAGCGTGATGAGTGCCCAGAGGGCTCCGGGACCCGGGATGGACGTGTCGGAGCTCAGGTCCCCGGGCTCCACCTCGACCAGCACCAGGGCGGGCGCGGACTCCGTTCCATCCGGCGCACGGACCATCAGGGTGGCGTTGTACAGCCCCGCCTTGAGATAGGTGTGCTCCGCGGAGGGCTGGTCGAGCCAGCCCGAACCCCTTCCATCCCCGAAATCGAACCAGTACTCCAGGGCCTCGTCACCAGGTGCGGAGGAGCCGGTGGCGTTGAACTCGATGGTCTTGAGGGCCTTCACGGTGACCCTGGCGCCCGGCGGTCCGTCGGCCACCCCCAGCACCGCGATGGGGATGTCCAGGGCACCCTCGGCCACCCTGAAGGACGAGACACCCAGAAGGGAGAGGGATCCCCTCAGGGGCCGTGCCTCCACCGCCCACGAGACCGTTGTCTCCGGTTCGACCTCGATGATCCACCAGGGCAGGGTGGCGTTGATGACGACCGGGGCCTGGTGGAGGGGATCGCTGCCGTTGTGGACGATGTAGATATCGAACAGGATCGTTCGGTCCAGGGGGTCGGTGGCCTCCCAGGAGAGGTTCACGACCGGTGGGGGGACGGCATCGTTGTCCCCGGGGAAGAGAAGGCTGCCCGATGCGCCCACCTCGGTGCCACCTGGCCCGGTGACGATGATGCCGTTGGCCGGCTCGCCGATGCCCTGGGCGTCCCGGGGCACGACCCGCCACCGGTAGATGCGGTCTGCCTCGACATCGACCTCCAGGCGATTTGCGGTGATGCTCCCCGCCATGAGGGTCGTGGCGTTCCACGGGTCCATGTAGACGTCGAAGGTCATCGGGTCCCCATCGGGGTCCGTGGCGGTCCATTCCAGGACGTGGCGGCCGGGAGCCCTCTCCACCAATCGCTGGGAGATGTTGGCGACGGGAGGCGAGTTGAGATCGTAGGAGAACGTGCGGAACGTTGGGGTGGAGTATCCCTGCTTCCCGTCCTCGTCGAAGGGGATGACGTACCAGTGGTACTGTGCGTCCTCCCGAAGGTCGTGTAGGGTGGTCGTCGTAGCGGTCGTGCCACGTATCAGCACCAGATCGCCCCGCACGTGGTCGACGATGTGCACGTCGTACATGACGGGAGGTGTGCCCTCGAAGGACGGGGACCATGTGATGGTCACACCCTCCTCCGACAACGTCTCACCCACCAGGTCGACCACGGGGACGCCAGAGCGGGCGATGGTGAAGGTCCACCTCTCCGACACCCCCTTGGTGGAGTAGGGGTTGTCGCCCTCCACCCACCATGTGTACGTCTCGCCAGGCTCCAGGCCCGTGACCACGAGCACAGGCCCCGCGGGATCGTCCCATTTCCACACTAGCCGTGTCAAGGTGCCCTTGTGATCGATCCACACATCGTAGAGCACCTGCTCGAAGTCAAGGTCCCTGCCGTACCATACCAGCTTGACGTCCGGACCCGGTACCACAGCGCCGTTGGCGGGGAGGAGCAGGTCGATCTCCACCGGGAACTCGATGTCCGTGGTGAAGCCTCGGGGGCCGTTGCGGCACCAGCCACGGATCTTCCCGTCGTTGGGTATCACCGTCCATATCAGGCGTGCATTGTCGTCAGCGGCGTAATCGAAGCTGGTCTGTGTCGTCGTCCCGACCAGTTCCATGTGGTCCACGTCACGGCCCATCCATACCTCGTAGGTGAGGC
>JAUVEQ010000405.1 GCA_030594725.1 Methanobacteriota archaeon | reverse complement strand
ACGCTCGAGCTCGGCGTGCATTCCCTTCTTGTTCTTCGACAATGCCTCGAGACCTCCAGTCAGATAAGCCCGCTTCCACCTTGAAAACGTTACCGGAGCGACTCCATGCTCTCGGCAGATCTCCGAGATCGTCCGAGAATCCCGTAGGCCGAGCAGAACGATCTCCGCCTTCTGTTCCACCGAGAAGTGCTTCCTATTCATGCAGAATCACTCCTGGATTGTGTCTCTCTGCGAGGTCCCATTTTTTCCTGTGCAGTACAATCTTCTCGCCGGACGATTTACGCCTGCCGGCGCTCCAAGACAGGGTTGCCCCTTCAATCCCACGTCCTCCCGTCTAACTACCCGTTCACCCGTCCGCCCATCCACACAGCTTCATCCGGCACGTCGTCCTCCACCGTCTCGCCCGCCGTTATAAAAGTACCCCCGCCGGCACCGGCGCTCCCTCGAGGGCCTCCTTTCTCCCTTGCCTCGTATCAATGCTCACGTGAGGTTGGGGGACGAGCCCGCGGACAGGTCGGCGCCGCAAAAGGGTACCAAGGGACCCGAGGACCTCACCCGGGCAGGGTGAAGGGCTTGCCCGTCTCGGGCAGGATGAACTCGTAACCCTCCAGCTCCGGGTCCTCGGCCAATTGTTCCGGATGCCCGCTGTGCATCACGACCACCGTCTCCGGGTCGCATTGCTTGATGAACCTCACCAGGTCCGAGTGGCCCGCGTGGGAGGAGAAGTCGAAGTACTCCAACTCCGCATCCACCTTGATGACATCCCCGTCCAGCTTTACGACCCGGTCCTCCATCAGCAAGCGGCCGTTGGTACCTTCCACCTGGTAACCGGTGAGGAAGACCGCGTTCTTGGGGTCGCCCGCCAAGGCTCGGAGATAACTGCCCACGGGACCTCCCTCGAGCATCCCCGAGGTGGTGACGATGACGTCCGCCTCCTTTGCACGGTCCCGACCAGATTCGGACTTCACGTAGTTCACCTGGCGGTCGGCCGCCCGCATACTGCCCCGGGACCTCAGGAAGTGACCGTTGTCCAGGTAGGACCGGGAGACCCGCTTGCCCATGCCGTCCAACCAGACCTCGTGACCCGAGTCCTCCAGCATGAGGATGAGCTCCTGGGACCTTCCCACGGCGAAGGCGGGTAGGATCACGTGGCCGCCCCTGTACACGACGTCGTCTATACGGTCCAGGAGCTCGAGTTCCAGCTCGTGGCGGTCCGGGTGCTCCCGACCGGCGTACGTGCCCTCGATGAAAAGGTTGCGGCAGGGAACTGGACGGGCCCCGTTCACCAGGCGCGTCGCCCGGTTGTTGAGGTCGCCCGTGAAGAGGCTCACCTCGTCCGAGACCACCTCGAACATGACCGCACCCGGGATGTGGCCGGCGGTGTGGGCACGCACCGTCGCGCCCAACATCTCCACCTCGTCGCCGAAATCCATGGGCTCTATGGACCGGAAGGCCATCTTGACGTCCTCGCTCTTGAAGGGGAAGACGTTGCCCTCGATGTTGGCGATCTTGATGCTGTCGTACCACAGCATCTCCGAGATCTCGGAGGTGAGATTGGTGGTATGGACGGGGGCCATGTGCCTCCGGGTCGCCTCGGGTACAAGCCCCGAGTGGTCCAGATGACAGTGGGTGACGAAGAGGGCGTCAAGTGGAGGGGCCCTCTCCGGGAAGGCCGGTGGCTTCGAGGCCGTGAAACCGTAATCGAAAAGCAGGCGATTCCCCGTCAACTCCATCAACATGGCCAGGCGACCGACCTCGCCCGCTCCGCCAAGGAAGGTGATTTGCACGAAGGGTCGGATGGGCTGACGCTATAAGAGGATTTGCCCTCCCCGAAAAAGGGTGCGGAACATCCCTTCCATCTACTGCTCCACATCGCCCTTGCGCCATAAGGGGTAGAACAGGACCGCACCGACGACGACCACGAGGCCCAGGACGATGACGAATGGAAGGTATCCAAGCTCGGGCGCGGGATCGAACAGGACCGAGAACTCGTGCTGCCAACTACCGTCCACGGATGAGGCTAGGATGTTCTGCTCCCTATCCATCTTGATATCCGTTCCCCAGGACACTACCACCACAAAGTTGGAGATGTCCTCGTCGTCGCTCCGCTGGGCGTTGGATTTCACCACCAGCTCGTTCTTCTTCTCGGCCCCCGGGCCCAGGGTGGTTAAGACCGTTGTGAAGTACCCCTCGGAGTGACGGGGAGCATCGACGGGGATGAACTCGAAGGCCAGGTCCATGGACTCGTTGTTGTGGCTCGTGACGATGATCGTGACCGTGACCTCCTCACCAGGACTGAGCACCACATCCTCGGGGAAGTACTCTATCTCGAGCTCATCGTCGACCATCTCTCCTTGGACCGAACCGATAGATGCGGATAGCAAGAACAGGATTATCGCGAGACCGACGATATGTATCGAGAGAGGCATCGGAGGCCCTGTTCCCCACGCTATGAGCGGCGGTGACATCGTATTAACAAACTGTGGTTTAGACATACAAAACTGTTTCGATATCGGATACTAACGTCGGCGACGTCAGGGTATCCTTCAGGCGGATACCACAACCGTTAAATAACTGGCTCAAACTTGATATGGACCACCTTGAGGGGTGATTCCACGCGCTCTATCACGCGATTCTATATCATGGCCTTAGTGGCAGTCCTGGGCTTTTCAGCGATCGCCCTCCTTTCCGCAGGAGCCGAGGGGGCAACGTACGATGTGGACCTGGAATACCAGGATGCATCGAACGTTCGCATCGCCCAAGGATCGAATCCTTCCGTCTTCAACTATACCGTGAGGC
>JAUVEQ010000363.1 GCA_030594725.1 Methanobacteriota archaeon | reverse complement strand
CGAGAGGACCAGGTTCACCTTCCCCGGCGCCAGGGCCCAGACCCACGTCATGACCGCGGGTGATGCCATCCTGTTCAAGGTCCCGTGCGGGGTGGACAGCGATGCCCCCGACGGGGACTTCCCCGTCGCCTTCAAGCTGACATGGGAGGACAACGGCACCGCCGAGGAAGAGATCGGGGAGGTCATCGTCGTCGTGGGCGAGGGAGCCGGCACGACCGACTCGACCTGCACC
The DNA here is from genome assembly GCA_030594725.1 of Methanobacteriota archaeon. Classification (GTDB taxonomy): domain Archaea; phylum Thermoplasmatota; class DTKX01; order DTKX01. Next base: position 3,050 of record JAUVEQ010000363.1, on the reverse strand, counting down.
TCGTCGATCATGGTCGTGGCGCCCGCAATAATCGCCATCTCCCTTCTCATCGTCATGCAGCGGGGCGGCCGAAGGGAGTAGCGGCGTAGCAGTTGCTGCAGCATCTCATGGAAGGGGAATGGAGCCGTCGGAGGGGATTGAACCCTCGACCTTCTGATTACGAATCAGACGCTCTACCGCTAAGCTACGACGGCACCTAAGGACGGATAGCGAACTGTCCTTCCATATAAATCCTTTTCGACAACTTCAGCGCTTCGATGACCGGCATCTCGCCACCGCTGAGGAACTGGATGAGGGCTCCCCCGCCCGTCGAGATGTGGTTCACCCTGGTATCGATGCCCATCGACCGGGCGAGGACGCCCGTGTGCCCACCGCCGAGGAGGGTGAATCCCTCCACACGACCGATCTCGGAGAACACCTCCCGGGTGCCGAAGGCGAAGGCGTCCTCCTCGAACATGCCCATGGGCCCGTTGCACACGACGGTCTTGGCGCCCTTGATCGCCTGGATGTACTTGACCACCGTATCCAGGCCCAGGTCGAGGATCGGCAGGGAGGGGTCCATGCTGGAAATCTTGTTGCGCAACCTCGAGTGGTCGTCCTTCTGGGCGACATCGACGGGAAGCATGACCTTCTCGCCATGCTTGTCCAGGATGGCCTTGGCATGATCCAGGAGGGGCTTGGGGTTCTCGCACTCCCTCTCGATGATCGCCATGTTCACCTCGCCGATGTCGACACCCGATGCGGCCAGGAACAGGTTGGCCACCACGCCTCCGGTGATGACCCTGTCGGCGCCACCCGTGTCCAGGACGTTCCCTGCCACCTGGACCGAGTCGTCGGCCTTCGCTCCTCCCAGCACGACCAGGACGGGGCGCTCGCCCTCCCCCAGGGCCCGTGACACACCGTCGATCTCCTGCTGGAAGAGCCTGCCCGCCACGTTCGGCACCCGCTGTGCGAAGCCGACCAGGGAGGCCTGTGCCCGGTGGGCGGCGGAGAATGCGTCGGTGACGTAGGCGTCGGCGGAGTAGCTCAGGTTCCGCACAAGATGCGTCCGACCCAGCTCCTCGATGGATCTACCCTTGAGGGCGACCTCCTCGGCATATATCCTGGTGTTCTCCAGGATGAGGACCTCGCCGACCTCCATGGTCCTGATCTCACGCTGGGCCCGGGAGCCGATGAGGTCGTCAACGTACTTCACGGGCCGGTTGAGAATGCGGCCCAGGACGCGGGCGTGCTCCCGCATGGTCATGTAATCCGCCTTGCCGGGACGGCTCTGGTGGGCCAGGACCACGACCTTCGACCCGACCAGCTCCCTGAGCGTAGGGAGGGAGCTACGGAACCTGGAGATGTCCAGGAAGGACCCATCCGTCGGGTTCACAGGGCTGTTGATGTCCAACCGGACGATGACCGTCCTCCCTCGGAGGTCGATGTCATCGAGGGTCAGGACCTCCTCCAGTATGGTCACGTGGACTGGAATGAGGTCGCCCTTCTTAAGGCTTTCCGAGCCCTCAAAGAAGGCCTGCGAGACGCATGGCCAGGACACCTAGGGCCATGGCTCCGGCCACGAAGGCCGCCATGGCCTGCTGGGGTGCGAAGGCCCGCGCGTACAGTCCGAAGACGATGGCACCTATCCCGCCCATCAGGAAGCCCCACTCGTTCCACGACAGGACCCCCATGACGGCCACGAGGATGCCGGCCCATGCCGCGGTCCGGGCCTCCTTCTCCTTTCGCTCGATGACATCGGCGATGGGGCATTCGGGGCAGGACAGGGACTCGGGAAGGTCATTGAAGCGGCCCGGTGTGATGTCCGGCACGGACCCACCCTCCTGACCATCGCCGGTCATCATGACCCACCCCGGTTGTCGACGCCCTCGGTCTCCAGGTTCTTGACCTCGTAGTACACGAAGGAGCTCAGGGACAGCTCGAGACCGTGCTGCGCGCCCGACCTTATGATGTGGCCAGTGATGGAGTCGATCTCCGTTCGCTTGCCCCTGTCCACGTCCTGGAGCATGCTGGACCGGTTGTCCGCGGTAAGACGGGCGACCTCGACCACCCGACCGAGGATGTCGTCGGTGGGCAGCGTGAGCTCCATGGCCCTCACCACCGCGATGGCCTCTGCGCACAGGCCCTTCATGTGATCCCGGTACTCCTGGTGCTCGAGGAGCACGCCATTCCTACATCGGTGGATGACCGTGAGGGGATTGATGCAGTGGTTGACGATGCCCTTGAGCCAGATATGTCCGCGGATGTTATCCGCGAAGGTCATGGGCAGTCCCCCCTCGGTCAGGATATCGGCCGTTCGCTGCGCCTTCGCGGGGGAACACGCCATCCGGCCGATCACGGTGTCACCCACGCCCGCATGCCGAACGTGCCCCGGTCCCAGGTAGGTCACGCCGAAGGAGGTCACCGCGGCACAGGAGCTGAGACCTGGAGCGGTCCGTTTCACGCTCTCGTCGTTGTCAAGTCCGTTCTGCAAGGTCACGAGCATGGCCATCGGGACCGCCTTGGCGACCTGGCCCGCTGCCTCCGCGGTGTCGTAGGCCTTGACGGTAAGGAGCACGACCTCGCAACCCTCCAGGGCCGCGGGGTCCGCACTGGCCTCCACCCGGGTATAGAGCTCCGTCTTCCCACAGACACGGATGCCGTGTTCGTTTATGGCGTCCGCCACATCGGGCCTGCCGATGAGGACCACGTCGTACGTTCCCGCGAGGAGGGCTCCCACGTAGGTGCCGACGGCACCTGCGCCCATCACACCGATGCGCATCGGTGGAGAATCCTGATGGGAGCCCTTTAACCTTCCGGCGCACCCGGCCGGGGCGGCCCCGAGCCCGGTAGCTTGTGCCTGGGCGATTCGACACCTATCTTCTCCTCGATCAGGAGGAGCTCCTGGTCAAGTACGGCCAGGTAGTCCATCGCCTCCTCGAAGTACCATGCAACGCTGCCCACTAACTTGTTCAGCTCGTCCAGCTTCTCCTCTATCCTGTCAAGCTGCTTGCTCATGTCCTAAGACCCCGGTCCACCCAAGGGGCGGGGGGTCCATATGCGCTTTGTGG
>JAUVEQ010000285.1 GCA_030594725.1 Methanobacteriota archaeon | reverse complement strand
TCGGGAGAAGGGAGTGGTCGACCAGCTGCTCAGTTTCGATGTCGATGGCGAGGGCCTGTCCTCTTGGATCCTGGTATGGTCCTTCGGTGACGGGAACAGCGGTCAGGGCGAACACGTGAGCCACGCCTACACCGAGGAAGGAACGTACCAGATCACCCTGGAACTTTGGCTCGAAGGAGAGGACGCTCCCGCAGTGATATACTCGGCCACCGTGGTCGTGGAAAGCGAGGAGGAGGATGGGCTCTCCGTGGAGGCGGTCATCCTCCTGAGCATGGTGGCCGCTGGCGCGATCTACGTGATAGGCTTCTACGGTGGACAGCGGGCCTTCCGACGCGACTAGGACAGCAGTCGGACCCCATCGTTATCGATCATGGTCATCCGGTAGCTGAACCCCTCGGACCCGAGGTCCTCCGCCATCGCGTCAAGGTCCCCAGCTGCGAACACCGAATTGCCGAGCATCACCTGGCTGGCCCTTCCGTGGGCGGTGCAGATGGTCGTCATGAGCCTCACGGCCTCGCTGACGAGCCCAGCCTCCTGGGCGAAGGCCCATCCCGCCTCCAGCAACCACTCCAGGTCCGGCCTCCCCTTCAGGGCCTCCAGGTGGGGTAGGCAGGCCCGCTCCAACCGATCCCGTGCCCCTGGGTCCTCGAGAACGCTCCGGGTGTGCAAGGGCTCACTGCCCCAAGCCACGAGCAGGCTGGCCTCCTGCCTGGCGACACGGACCTCTCCCGAGGGAGGTAACCCCTGGCGCACTCTCACGTCGATACCGCCCCTGGCCTGGGCGACCACATCCCCCAGTCCGGTGCTGAAGGCGACCTCGGCGGAGTGGGCGAGGGCGAGGAGGGCGTCGATGTTACCATCCACCAGCCCCAACTCTCCCTCCAGGGCCACAAGGGAGGCGAAGGTCATGGCCCCGCTCATCCCGAAGCCCTGGCCCACTGGCAGCTCAAGGTCAAGCCCCAGGTGTGCCTGGACCGGGTCGGGGGCGAGCTTCAGGTACTCGCCCAATGCCATCGCCACGACCGGGTTGAGGCGCGTATCCTCCACGGGGGCGATACCCGTTTCGCTCGCGTTCTCCACTAGGACCGAGGCCCTCGCGCCCAGGGCGATGCATGCCCCGGCACCGCGGCTTCCCGTGGTCTCGGGTGTGGGTCCCGGCCCGGGAGGGTAGAACAGGGAGGTGATGTGACCCGGGCAGAAGGCCTCCGAGGTCATCCCCGGGCCGCCTCCACGGCATCGAAGACAGCTGCGGCCAGGTCGGACTTTGGACCGGTGGAGGCGGTGGGCTCACCATTCCTGGCGATGATGATCGCCGGGTGTTCCTCCGGGGTCACCCTATCAAGATCGTTGGCGACCACCAGGTCCTCAACGCCGCTGCCCAACCTTGACCGGGCCACCTCGACGAGCTGCTCATCGGACAGGCCCACCTCTAGCTTGAACCCCACCAGGGTGGCGTCCGGTGCCATGGACCTAAGTATCGGCAGGACCTTGGGCGCGGGTTCAAGGGAGAGATCCAGCTTCTCCATCCCGGAGGATAGCTTCCCCCTCATGGGCGCCTTCATCCTGTAGTCGGCGATGGCCGCCACGGAGAGGATCGCCGCGGTGTCCTTGGACACGTGCTCCGAGGCCCGGATGAGGGAATCCACGTTGGTGAAGGGGATCACCTCGATGTAGGGAGGTTGCGGGACCTCGTGACGGCCGAGCAGCATGGTGACATCAGCGCCCCGGATGAACGCCTCCTCGGCCAGGGCCCGGCCGAGACCTCCAGAGGAACGGTTCGAGATGAGGCGGACCCGGTCGACGGGCTCCTCGGTCGAGCCAGCGATGACCACGACCCTCTGCCCCCGGAGCGGTCCATCGGGAGCGAGGGCCCGGGCGCAGTGGGCCACGATGGTCTCCATGTCGGCCAGCTTCGCCTTCTTCTCCTCCTCCCTGGGCAATACGATGTCGACCCCCGATCCCTCGAGGCGCTGGATGTTGCGGAGCACGCCCTCGTGGCGCCACATGCTTCCGTGCATGGCCGGGGCGACGAGGACGGGCACTCCCGTGCCCAGGGCGGTCGTCGCGAAGGTGGTGACCGGGGTGTCGTCGATGGCGTTGGCCATCTTGCCGATCGTGTTGGCGGTGGCGGGGGCCACGAGCAGGAGGTCGGCCCGGTCCTTCCGATCCCCCATCCATCTCACGTGCTCCACGTCCCCCGTCAACCGGAGGATGGGAGGTTCCCCCGTGGCGAACCACATTGCGTCGGGGTGGAGTATGCGGGTGGCGGCCTCGGTCATGGTGGCTATCACCCGGGCGCCGTTGCGGGCCAGCTCCCGGGCCAGGTGGACGCATTCCACTGCCGCGATCGAGCCGGTCACTGCAAGCACGATGGTGCGTCCATCCAGCCTCTTGGAGGTGCTGCCTCGTATGTCTTCGACGGGATGCACGGCCTTGGGTACCGTCAGAAGGGGTTTATAAATGGTGCCCTCGGGCGGGTTATTATCACGAAACCACATCATTTCCCATATTACCATATGTGGGTATCCAGTGTACGGAGGATTCTCCAAAAAATCTCCCTGATTCAATGATTCTGGTTATCATATACGGGAATGACGTGAGTACCTTGATATAAGGCGTCGCCTCATTTTTCGATGTCCTAGACCAGAGGTTGGTTTCCCATGGTCAAGAATCAGATTTACCATCGAAAGTGCGACCAAGAAGGGGTCTCGGAAGTGGTAGGCACCCTCTTCCTCCTAGTAATGACCGTTGCATTCTTCAGCGGCATCCTGCTGTGGGTGTACAACTTCGATACCCCAGATAGTGAACATAGGGTCGTTCTCTTCCCCACGATGGAGCGCCTGGATTCCGACACCGCCAACGTGTCCATCGTGCATCGGGGCGGAGAGGCGATCCCCAAGGGGTCTCCCTTCATACTCCTGACAGTCCAGAACTCTACAAACTCGAGCATGTACGGGCCATTCAACTACTCTGACGGATGGCAGGAACCGGGTGATTGGAGCCTGGGCAATGTATGGACACACGTCTTCTCCGGCGTCCCAGAGGACGCAAGGGTTATCATCCAGGTCATCGACCGGGCCCAAGAGACCGTGGTCATGAGGACCGAGCTCCAGAGGGGATTGTTCAGCGGCGGGGAGGCCAACCCCATCGTCGGCATTCCCGTGGTGCTCCCTAGCGAAAGGGTGGTCGCGAGCGGCAAGGAGCAATTCTACATCCGGGCGATCGCCGCGGACTACGACAATGACCTGCCCGACAACGGGCTAGTGGCCGACCTGCGGCCCGTCTGGAACGGACTGGGGACGGTATACCTGACCCACAGGGGCTTCGGCGTGTACGAGAGTCCCATGATCACCCTGCCCTCGGCCGCGTTCCCGGGCAAGTACAGCATCAATGTCACGGCCACCGATTCCCAGGGCCACACCGATACCAACTGGGCCCAGATAATCGTGGAGTCGCCCGACAAGTCAGCCCCCTTCGTCATAATCACGAACCCGACCTCTGGCGAGATAGCGGCGGGCACCGCAAGGGCCATCAAGGCCAGCTACAACGACCCCAACGGCATCAACGTGAAGACCGTGAAGATGAAGGTCTGGGAGGACGACATACCCCTGGACACGTCCACCAAGAAGGTGACCGATACCCGGGTCACCTTCAGACCCTTCGGTGGTTTCAAGCTCAGTTCCCTCTACCGGGTCAATGTGTCGGTGGAGGACAACAATGGGAACATCGGATATGCCGAGACGGTGTTCCGCATGAGCACCTACTCCCAGCCCGGCAACCCCCAGGGCGAGACCTCCTTCGATATAATGGACAGGAACTGGACGTTCACCACGACCTTCTGGCACGACGACCTGATACGGGTCCAGCTATGGTCAGAGGTCATCGAGCGGGTGGACTTCTCCGAGCTCCGGCTTATCAGGACGGATTCGAGCAACGTGTACCTGTACAAGGACAGGTTCGCCCCCAACCTCACCGTCCCGCCCCCGTCGATGAGCTTCCCGTGGTACGTCTACGACGCCACCATCGAGGTACAGACGGGTGGGGCCTACGGGGCCCCTGTGCCGCCCGGTTATTACTATCTCCAGATCATCGCCGAGTACGCTTTCAACGGGCTGATGTTCGACGACAAGATCACCATCGCCATCCTGTACGAGGACGGGTCGATGCCCAACGCGGGCAACTTCCTCACCTTCAACGAGACTGGCAAGTGGATATCGAGCACCAACTCCTTCGGCTAC
>JAUVEQ010000098.1 GCA_030594725.1 Methanobacteriota archaeon | reverse complement strand
CGGACCTCGACGACCTGGGAGGCCACGTTCCAGAGATCACCGGACTCGTTGTTGTTGTTGTTGGCCCTCATCCCCGCGACGCTCACCACGATCTCCTGGTCCTCGGTGCCCGGGATGAAGCTGACATTGAACCACTTGTCGGTGATCGGTCCGACGCTCCAGAGTGACGTGCCGTTGACCCTGATCAGGTCCTCGGGAATGGGTGCGATCCCAGTATCGTTGATGTAATTGTTCTTCCACCTGACGTTATCATCCGTCTTCGAGGTGTTGAGGTACAATCCGAATCCTGTTAGGTCCTCGGGATCACCGAGGATGCCGATCATCACATCGATGGAACGGTTGCTGAGGGTGTACGAAATCCGGTCGGGCACCTCGATGATGATGGTGACATCGGGCTCGACCTCGGTCCCGTGGCAGTAGCAGGACTGCTCACGGACGTACTCGGTCATATTGATGTTCTTGTTGAGGTAACCGCTGACGACGGGAACTGAGACCAGCATGGCCATAAGGACAACGATGGCGACCTTGGCCGTTGCGCCTCTCAGGCGGGGGATGGTGGCCCTCATGGTCGAGCCCTCCTCCTGCGGCGTTTGGCAGCCATGCCCGCCGCTCCAATGGCAGCAAGGGCTCCCAGCAATCCGAATCCCGGGACCTCATCCGGCGGCTGTGTGATGGGTTCACCATCCGCGTCCCCTGTCACGTCCTCGGGGTATATGGTAAGGTCCGCGAAGGATAGTTCCAGTTCGAGGACGTCCGGTGCCTGGCTGGGATCCTTGAGGGATTCTGCGGTGATGGTGAGGATCTGGGGTTTCAGCTCCGCCTTGTCAGGTATCTCGACCTCGATGGGTATCGCAGCCTTGGTCTCGTAGGGGAACAGATCGAGTGACTCCCCGGGTATTTCGATGGTCCAGTTCTGTATGTTCGAGTGGGTGAACTTCAACGTCTCCTCGCCGTTGCCGAAGTTCTCGGCGGTGAAGAAGTAGGTGAGCATACGCTTGGTCCCGCCATCTTCCTGCGGCTCCCATCTGTAGAAGCCCGTCTGCTGGTCCGGATCGCGTATCTCGAAGCCGTAGAACTGGTTGATCGTGACGACGATCGTAAGTTCGCTGGGGTCATCGTCGCCCTCCCTTGGGTATGCCTTAAGGATGACATCGTTGGGTCCCGCCGCGGCGGTCTGGGAGGAGTTGATGAGCAACCAGAACGAAGTGGTCTCGGACATGTTGAGGGTCACGTTGTCGACCTCGGTCGACCAGAGCCAATCAGATGGGACATCGGCAAATATGTCGAACGTGCCGTTCTCCGAACCCGTGTTCTTCGCGATGACCGTCAGGTTGTAGGAGGAGTTGATATCTATGAAGATCGGCAGGTCCTCCCACCACATGTCCAGCTTGTACTCGCTGACCCGGGTGAAGTTCAGCTCGGCATCGCTGATGTCCGACAGGACCATCCTGAAGTCCTCTTCGAGCTCGTAGGTCATCTGGACCCCGAACTCCTCGGATTCGAAGGAGCCGTTCACATCGTAGCGCCCCTCTGGCAACACAGCAGAGAAGGTACCCCCGCTTGCGGGCAGTATCGGAACCTCCCCTTGCCCATCCCTCTGGACGAAGGTGAGGTTGACCTGTGGAACGGTATGGTTGACCTCCGTGAAGTTGTAGAAGTACATGATGCCGGAACCGCGGCGGCCGACCGTGAGCGGAAGGAACACGTCCTGGGTCTCGTTCTCGGGAACGACCTCGTGTTCACCAAGGTGGACCAGGTAACCACCATCGATCTCCGTCCAGGCGTACACATCGTACGTCCCGGGCTCCACCGATATCTGGAAGCTCCCGTTCTCGTCCGTGGAGGCCTGGTAGTATATGCTCCTGTTCTGAGCGTCCCAGAGTTCTATGTTCTCGACAGGTATCGGGAACTCGTAGCGGTTCATCTCCCCGTTCATGTTCTGGTCCAGGAAGGTGGTACCATTGAAGGTCACGTTCGATGCCGACATCTCGAGGTCCAGCGTTCTATTGTTGGCGGAGACGGTGTGCTCCCACTCGGGTTGGTCCGGGGTGAAGCCGGGTGCGGTCACGGAGACCAGGTAGGTGCCGTTCCCCTCGGCGTCGACCTGGACGAACTGGACGTAACGGCCATTGGAGCCGGTGATCAACTCGTACGAGACCGCTCCATCGACGGCATCGATGGTCACCGTTGCATCCTCGATCGCCTCTTCACCCGCGGGGTCGTCATCCCCGTCCCGGTCCCAATAGACCCGACCGTTGAACTCGAGCCGTCGGTCGAGGCTGACCTCCATTTCCGTGTCCGTGGATATGTCCACGGTGATGTTCTTGTACCACTGGTACTCCACACCCGTGGCGTCGTCGAAATCCCTCTGTTGGAGGAACAGGGTGTAGTTATCGTAGGGGTACAGGGAGCTCTCGAAGGTGCCGTTAACGAATGGATACACCTCGTGGTCCTTGATGCCCTGAAGGGTGAACCGGGGCACGTGGATGGCCTCGCCCTCGTCCTCGGGATCGTCAGGGTCAGCGGGGTCGAACTCGCCGTTCTCGTTCCAATCGTAGTAGAGGACCCCCGTGAACTTCACGACGGGATACATGACGATCTCCAGGGTGGTGGGTCGATCGAAATCGTAGATCATCTCCAGCTCGTACCTGGTATCCGTCGTCCCGTTGGAGGTAGTGAAGTAGGTCGCGGTCATCAGATGCTCGCCCACGTTCACATAGTCATCGAACTCACCCGCGGAGACGGTGATCCTCTGGGCGCCCTCGTCGACACGGATGGTGGTATGGACCGTCGTGTTGTTCCCGTCAAGTACCACCGTGCCGTTGAACCTGACCTTTCGCTCGAGCCAGACGTTCTTGGTCTGGTCCTCCGTGGTCGGGTTGACATTGATGATCTCATCGTAGGTGTACCTGAAGGAACCCAGGTCCTCATCCCGGTCGAGCAGCACCTTGATCCGGTACTTGCCCGGTGCCAGTTCGGTCTCGTAGTAACCCTCCGCATCGGTGGTGACATTGATCGACCGGGCATTGGGGTTCGTCGGTGGGTCGACGGCAACGAAGGAGATGTTGAGGAGCGGGAACCCGTCGCCCGTAAGGTTACCGTTATCATCCCAGTCGTATCCGGCGATGCCGGAGTAGGTGACGTTGTAAGGTTGGAGCGGGAAGTTCTTCTTGGTCGGATTCACGTTCCCACTAGCGTTGATATAGCTGCTGTAAGGTTCGTAGGCATCGGCGTCGATGGAGATGGTGTAGTTGAAGGGAGCGGCTATCATCTCATAGCTGCCGTTGGAGATGGTCGTGGTATTGAAGCGATGTCCATCGGCCTCGAATATTATGTTCCCGTTCGCGACCCCCTCGTCGGGACCAGGGGCGTCGTTCCCGTTCTTGTCGAAGAAGACGTGTCCCATGAGTCGGGTCCCGTTCGTCAGTTCGATCTCGCCCAGGTCAATGTCCTCCGTGACATTGATATGGGTGAGGTGGACACGGGGCCGCTCCCCGATCACCTTGGAGGTCATCAGGGAGTACTCTCCCACGGGCAGGTGGATCCCGAAGACGGCTGATGAGTTGGCAAGCACGTTGATGCGTCCGTCATCGTTCCAGATCTCGACCAGCGTCCTGCCGGCCGGTATGAGGGTCTCGTTGGAGTCCGATGCCTGACGCATTATCGTACCGTTGACCAGGTACGAGGGTATGATGCTCAGGTTCATCATATAGGACCAATCGTCCGGGTCCACCTCGATCTGCCCAAGATACCCGAAATGGTCACCGTCGATGAACTCGTTGACGTAGGTGGTCCAAAGCCCCTTGGGGATGGACCCGTTGTAGTGGCCCGTCTCGTTGGTGACGGTTGTCAGGACGATGCCCTCCACCCCGATCCTCTGGTAGGTGATGGTCATGTTCCCCAGGCCCTCACCGGGATCGGGTTGACCATTGTCGTTGTCGTCCTCGAAAACCGTTCCCTCAACGAAGGCGATGGGAACCAGGGTGTAGTTGAGGGTCCTCACCTCAGCCAGCGTGAGCGTCACGGATTCGTTGATGGGTTGGGTCCCGGGAACGTAGATCTCCAAACTATAGTTGCCGGGCAGGAGGTCGTCGAAGATGTAATTGCCCAGGGCGTCGGCCTCGCTTACGACGGTCTCGTTGTTCGCGAGGTGGCGGACGAGCATCTCGGTGCCCTTCACGTCCTCTCCATCACGTCTGGTTATCGTACCGGAGATCTCGGAGAATGGGACGGGGAGGTCCTCTTCCTTCACATCTCCAGGTCCGAGAGAGATCAGCGCCACTTCCTCTATCTCGTGATCATCGTAGAACACGGTCACCGTGTACTCGCCCGGGAGAGCGTTCTTGAACTCGTAGAACCCGTTGGCGAAGGTGGTGAGGTTGTGGGTGGTGTTCAGGCCCTGCACGCCCTCCAGGAACATCCTGGCGTTGCCCATCGCCTCGTCCTCGTCGTACACACCGTTCTGGTTCGAGTCGAGGAAGAGGATGCCGCTCTGGTATGCGATCGGCACCGTCATGTCCGCAGTGAAGTTGTACTCGCCGATGCGCATCGATGCGTCATCGGAGATGAAAAGGTTGGTCTGGTTCAGGATGTTACGTTCGTGGAGCGTGACGTATTCAAGGCCACCACCGTTCGAGGCGACCACGGTGACGTTCCCGAAGGGTGCGAGGATCGAGTACCGTCCGTTCTCGTCGGTGGTCGTGGTCCCGTGGGGCACGCCCAGGTAATCGGGTCCCATGTACTCACCGATGAACCTGAAGCCGTCGTGGACGGTGATGGTGGCCCCGGGAACGGGATCCCCCGTCTCGGTCCTGACGGTGCCGTTGACCCAGGCACCCGCGTACCACTTGACGTAAATGACGCCCTGGGAGATGGAGCGGATGGCGTCGTCGACGACGCCCTCATCGGCCTGCTTGCGCGCAATGCCCTCGTCCCATGATACGACCTCCCAGTCCCTCTGGTGCTGACTGATGTTCGCGGCATCGTAGGGGTTCCAGTGGACCGTGTGGGATACCGCAGCCCAGTGGGTCTGGTTCCACGCGTACTGGGGCGGGTACTGGGCCAGGTCGCCGGTGACGTACGGGATGCCGCTGTCCGTGAAGTCGGGCCCCATGTCGTAGCCGCTGTAACCTATGAACGTCCTGTAGAACATCGACTCGAAGAAGGGTCGCTTCCAGACCAACTGGTACTGGAGGTTTGCCCGTTCCGTGGCGGGCAGTTCCGCAGCCTGCTCGAGGGTTATCTGGTTGCCGTTGTAGATGGCCACTATCTCGATGTAGTCCTCGACCCGGCTGTCCGAAAGGGTGATCGGCGCGTAGAAGATGCCCGTGTTCTGGTAACTGGAGGGCATCAGGCGGGAATCGACCGCGAAGTAGCGGAACTGGTCTCCGACGGCGTTGCCGTACCAGAGCAGCATGTTCACCCTCTGGGCACTGTCGGTAGCCTCCATGATGACCCAGCTGCCGTGGATGTAGATGGTGTTCCTGGCCGAGATCTCATCGTCCTTGAGACCGTAGCGCTCGGGATAATCATGGATGAGATGGGTGTACTTCCCGGGGTTCCTGTAGAGGTCGAGGAGCTCGTTGGTCGCCAGATCACCGATCTCGGCCCGCATGTACTCGACGACGGTCTCGTTGCGCATGTTCGTCTGGAACAGCCGCACGAGCATCAGGGCATTGGCCTCCTCCTCACCCCCGGCCCCTATGAAGTTCCCTGCGAACTCCACACCGTTCTGGAAGTTGTCGGCGGCGGTCGGATGCTCTCCCACATTGACGCACCAGTGACCGTAATCCCACCATGATATGAAACCTGGCCGTTCTTCCTCTGGCACCCATGTGTCCTGTTCGGCCAGCCACCACATGCCTTCGGCCCAATATTCGGACATGAAGCTTGTACCGAAGGAGCCAAGGTACCACAGGTTGTTGGAATCCGGATCGAAGAGCTCCTCGGATGGTCTAAGCCATTCCGGTAGCCAGTTGTAGATGCCCAGGTCCTTTTCCTTTTTGGACTCGTAGGGGATACCGGCGTCCACGCTGTACCAGATGTTCGGCGCGACGATCAACACGACCAGGAACAGGGCCCCGGCCACATGACGCAGCTTGATGGAGTACTTGATGGCCTTGAAGAAGTCCCCCTTCATGCTCCTGAACACTCTGACCATTCGTCTGTAATCCAGTCGTTCTATTACCTTCCAAGTGATCCAGCCCGAGAGGATGGCGAACACCGGGGTCGCGTTGTACATGAAGCGTATCGCAGCGATGGCCATGTACATCGATACAAGGGCCCAGATGGTGGTGAAGATCGCGTCGTTCTTCCACCCCTTTGGCATGTCCTTGATCATGATCACGACGCCGACGAGCGCCAGGAAGAAGGTGGTCATCCCGTAGGCGAACACCAGACGGTTGAAGTCTGGTGGTTGCGCCTCTGCGATGGTCCCGTACAGTTTGGTCCGGATGAAGTAGCCCGCACCACTGAACACGTTGACCCACACATCGGGCAGCAGGAACCAAACGAAGGTCAGGGCCACCACGAGGATCAACAGGAATATCGGCAGGATCAACAACCAGGGCAGGTCTCGAGTGAAGAGGAAGACCGCCACAACGAGACATGTCGCGGCGAACAGGATCGCGGGAGCCTCGTACCAGTTCATGAAGTTCATCGACATATAGTACGGCAAAGAGACCAGCATGAGGATGGAGACGGTGATGAGGACCGTCAGGCCGATTGCCGTGTTGTCAATGCGTCTGAACTTGTTCACCAGCATGTGGAATAGCAGGTAGATGAAGATGATGGCCAAGGCGTAGGGGAACCCCTTCCAGGACAAGGCCATGGCCCCCAATGTGAAGCCTGCCATCGCAGAGTACAGTAGGGCGATACGGTTGGACCGGACGAACTCTGTCAGACCGATCGTTATATCCCGAGGTTCGGACCAGCTCTTGACGTAGACCCGTGTCTTCACCAGGCGCAGGGACTTGAGCATGAAGAAGAATCCCACGACGATGAAGAACATGAAGAACGCGTCGTGGTCAGAGAAGCCCAGGGGCGTCCTTTCGACGTTTCCCGCCATGAAGGCTATGAAGAACGCTGACAGGTAGGCGCTCTTCCGGCCGAACATCTCCTTGGTGAAAAGGTACACCGGGATCACGGTGAGGGCGGCCCAGAGGCATGCCCCTATCTGCATCGATAACCATGCCGCATCGCCCAATGTATGATAGAATGGTGATATGGCCAGGCCTATCAATGCCACCGATGTGGAGTATGCTGGTGGGTTGGGATTGGGTCCGCCTATAGGGTAGTTCAGGAGTGGGTCCCATCTTAGGAATTCCTTGTTGTCCAGGAAGAAGTCCACGGTGCGCTTGTGGTAGTCGGGGTCGTTACCCGACAGTAATGGGGTCGGTCCTCCGGTGAACGCCGCGGGGTAGTACCAAACGGTTCGTACCGCGAAGGAGAGGATGATCAGGATAGCCAGGTACATTATCGTGTACTTACGCTGCCACAGGTACTTGCGCACCTGCTTGAGCCCCTCCTTGGTGGCAGATTGGGACCCCTCCGCGACGCTCCCGCGTCTGCGGTCGGACCGTCCACCCTTGTCGGACGATCCGCTTCGATCCTTCACACCGCTGGGTCCCGTCATCTGATTCAACCTTCAGTTCTGTGGCTGGGTTGGACCCGCTATACCACTTTCTGTATATAACATTATGCGTTCGTTACTTGACTCCACCGCAGATACTGGCACCCCCCAAATCGGCGGCGGTACGACCCCTTTTCCTCACCACGGATATTGCTTCCCGACAAGGGGTAGGACGTTGAGGCTCGCGATGGTCCCTTCGGCGGCCGCGGTGATGGCCTGTCTGACCCCGCCGATCAGGTCGCCCGATGCGAACACCCGGGGATTTGAGGTGCGGAACACCGGGTCGACCTTGACCAATCCATCCTCGGTCATCTCCAGGCCCAGCTGCTTCGCGAGCATGTCGTTGGGCTGGAGGCCGATGGCAATGAAGACGCCATCGGTGGCCATCTCGGTATGATCCCCCGTATCGGTGCACTCGAGGATCACCTTCTCCACGCGTTTCTCTCCCTGGATGCCGATGACACGCTTGTTGAAGTGGATCGGCATATCCGTCTTGTTGATATCCTCGATGAGGGCGGACTCGGCCCGCAGGCGGTCCCTGCGGTGGACAAGGCTGACGTCCACATCGATCCCCTTGAGGTAAAGGGACTCGATCGCGGCGGTGGAGCCTCCTCCGACCACGATCACCTTGCGGTTCCGGAAGAAGAAACCGTCGCAGGTAGCGCAATAGGAGACGCCCTTGCCTGCCAGTTCCTCCTCCCCGGGAACGCCAAGATGCTTGTGGTCGGCACCTGTGGAGAGTAGCAATGCAGCTGCTGTGTACTCGCCCTCGGTGGTCTTGATGAGGATGTGGTCCCCCTCAGCCCGCACGTGCTCCACCTCGATGAACTCCTTTACCTGGGAGTACTGCTGGGCGTGCTCCAGCATCTTGGCCGCCAGGTCGGGTCCGGAGATGTCTGTGAAACCGATGTAGTTCTCGATCTTGTGGGTGATCAGTAGCTGACCCCCAGCCTTGCCCTTGTCGAAGATGCAGACCTTCATTCCAGCCCTGCCACCGTACACTCCCGCGGCAAGTCCAGCACATCCGGCGCCGATCACGGCCAGGTCGAAGTCGTTCTCCATCGTCTAACCCTCCTCAGGCTCACCATCCGAAGGGAACGAGACCTTCGGTTAAATAAGTTGTGCGGGCGGGGCCTTATGGCCCCGCCCAGGGTATTGCCCACCTCCCCTGTTTAGGGTCCCGGCGAAGGTCCCTACTCCTCACGCCGGGAGATCTTATACACGGCCAAGAAGGCCGCAACGATCAGAGTTATGCCGATCACGGCCAGGATCAGACCGATGTGGATAGGTTCGATCTGGAAGGTGTCTTCCTCCTCTCC
>JAUVEQ010000147.1 GCA_030594725.1 Methanobacteriota archaeon | reverse complement strand
CCGCATCGCGCGGGGCATCACCAACGTGGACATGCCCAACTACTGGAAGCAGTACACCGTCTCGAACATATCGGTAGCGAACTACACCGTCCCCAAGGGACACTTCCTGCTCCTGGAGTACGAGCTCCAGGGCTCCTCCTCCAACAATTACCAGGTCGCGTGGGGGGACTTCAACTACAGGTCGAAGATCGTGATCGAGTGCCAAGACTACCTGCTGGTGGACGAGGTGCAGGTGATCGACCAGGCCGGCCTTCCCGCCTACGTCCTCGACATGGACGTGGAGGACAAGGACGTGTCCTTCACGGCCGACGTGACCGACCCCTTCGGCGGGTACGACGTGCGGGGCGCGAACGCCACCCTCGAGGGACCTGACGGGCGTGTCCACATCGACAACGTGGTCATGACGAAGACCGCGGGCTACTTCACATCGTACGTGACATCCTTCGGCCTCGCCTGGAACTACTCTGGTTTCCCCTCGGGCATGTACAACCTGACGGTCAGCTCCTTCGACAATACGGGTTACTACTACAGGTTCCCCGCCCACCCGGAGAACGAGACATACGGGGGGCACCTGGAGAGCCTGACCATCGCCTTCTGGCTGGGAGGGCCTCCCCACAACGTGACCATCACTGTCCTGGACAACATGACCCGACCCCTGGAGGGAGCCGTGGTTACCATCCATGACCGCAGTGAGGTCACAGATCCCGGGGGCAATGCCAGCATCTGGATCGGCAACGCCACCTACGACCTCTGGGTCCACTGGCAGGACGTCCAGGTCTATGCTGGGACCATCAACGTCAGCGGTGACACCACCATGGTCGTCGAGGTGGCGGTCTACGACCCCGCCTTCCATCTGGTGGACGATGTCGGTGATCCCGTGGAAAACGCGGTCGCCCTCGTGGAGCATCCCAACGGCACGGCCCTGGCCGAGTTCGGGCGGACCGACGGCAACGGCGACTTCGTCCTGGACCGCATGGCCGGTGGCGATTACCACCTGACCCTGTTATGGCTGGGCGCTGTGGTCTTCGACGAGGACATCACCATCGATGGCAACGGACCCTTCGAGCTGAACGCCTACGTCTTCGTCCTGGACGTCCGGGTGCAGGACGAATTCGGGAGCGGCATCGGCCTTGCCCAGGTGGTCATCGTGGAAACGACGAGCCATATCGTCCTGGACTCCTCCCTGACCGATCTTGAGGGCAACATGTCCACCCGCCTTCCCCTGGGCTACTACGACTTCACCGTCTACTGGCGGAACAGCCTGATCCATGATAGCACCCTGGGCTACCACCTGAACGCCTCGGGCAGCATCGTCCTCCTCGCCGACATATTCACCATCGACATCACGGTCACTGACACCATAGGTCTCCCCCTCGAGGGAGCCAAGGTTGTTGTGGGGTCCGCCGACGGCAACCAGATCCTTGACCTGGTGATCACCGGCGGGGATGGCACGACCAGCACCAGGCTGCCACCGGGCGAATACACCATCTGGACCTACTGGCGCGACATCCTGGTCGGCCTGGACTCACCCTACGTGGTCATCGCCCACCAGGACCTGGACATCGTCGGAGATGTGCACTGGGTGCCCGTGGTCGTCCAGGACTCCATCGGAGAACCCCTGGGGTCCGCCAGCGTGAGCATCGAGCACTCGTCGGGACAGCCCTTCGGGACCAAGGTGACGGACCCAGAGGGCACCTTGACCCTCCGGCTGCCGGCCGGGACATATGCCATCGACATCACCTGGTCCGACGTCCCGGTGCTGGCGACCACTGCCCGGATCGACTCCGACGACCTGCTGGTCCTAGAGACGGCGGTCTACTATCTGGAGGTGGTGGTCGTGGACACCGCCAACATTGATCTGGATGGGGCCCTGGTCGCCGCCACTGTCGATCTGACCGGCCGCATCGCCGGGGAGGAGCGCACCGACGACGATGGCCGCGTCACCTTCAGGCTGCCCGCCGGCACCACCCTCCTGGATGTGAGCTGGAAGGACTCCCCGGTCTACAGCGGCTTCGTCGACGTCGACGACAACATGGAGGTCACCCTGACAGTGGCCGTGTACCAAGCCACCTTCAAGACCGTCGACTCCCGGGAGGTCCCCGTCGCGGCCGCCATACTGACCGTGACGAATACCACCACCGGAAGGCCCATGGGCACCGCCGTCACCGACGCTGATGGCGAGGCCGTGCTGAGGCTTCCGCTGGGCGAGTACGACCTGGTCGTCATCTGGGAGGACCATGTCGTCTTCGAGGGCGTGGAGACCGTCGACAGCCTCGGCGCCCACGAACTTGCTTGCGCGGTCCACTACCTGACCATTCACCTGGTGGACGCTGACGGCGTCGACCTGGAGAACGCCCACATGACCGTCGAGGCAGCTGGAGGAGAGGGGACCATGGGAACCCTCCAGACGGACGCAACGGGTTGTGTCACCTACAGGCTACCCGCCGGCGACTGGATCGTACATGCGACCTGGAAGGACGTGGGCGTGCTGGCCACGACCCACGTGTTGACCGGTGATGAAACGGTCGAGATGGTGGCGTCGGTCCACCACCCCGTGGTGCACCTCGTGGACACCGGGGACCTCGACCTGGCCAACGCGGAGGTCACCATGACCCTGGCGGCCACCGGGACCGTGCTGGCGGCCGGCACCACAGATGGCAGCGGCAGCGTCGCCTTCAGGCTGCCCGGGGCCGACTACACGGTGACCGCCCGTTGGCAGGACACCGGGGTCCTCGAGGCCGCGATCACCGTGGACGGTAATGGCCCCTACATCCTGACGGCCTCGGTGCACCACCTGACCTTCTATGTGGAGGACGACGCCGGGATCGACCTTGAGGGCGCGACCGTATCCGTCACCAATGGCACGACGGGTCTGGTCCTGGGCACCGGCTTCACCGATGCCTCGGGGATGTTGACACTGCGGCTGCCCGAGGGGTCCGCCGATGTCGAGGTCTGGTGGAGGGCCACCTTGGTCCATGCCGAGTCGGGCATAACCCTCGAGGAGGGTGCTGAGTTCCAGGTCCAGGCGACCGTCCACTACCTCACCGTCAAGGTGGTTGGCTCCGACGGCGCCAGTGTTCCCGGGGTCGACGTGAACGTCGAGGCGGGTGACGAGGCCATCACCTCGGGCCGTACCGACCCCAAGGGGGCCGTCGTGTTCCGGCTGCCCGGTGGAGAGTACACCGTGAGGATGGCCCTGACCACCACCCAGCACATGACCGCCATCGAGGTCGATCGGTCCGAGGACATGACCCTCAACGAGACCATGACCCTGCAGTTCGACCTCAACGACGAGGAGTACCCGATACCGGTGTACAGGACCAATCTCTTCCTCGTCATCATCCTCTTCGTGGTGACGGTGGTCGTGCTCTTGCTCCTCATGCGCACCCTCGTATCGAGGGAGAGGGCCAGTGCCCTCTCCCAGGTCGAGGAGGAGAAGCCCTCGGACGCGGTCGACCTTCTGGACCTGGAGATGGAGGACGAGTTGGCGGTGGAAGGCCCCCGCGACCCCCTCGATGACCTCGTGGGCGAGGCAGAGATCGAGCTTGAGGATAAGGACTAGTACGCACTGGAAGAGGTATCTCGAGAGACCGTGGTGCATCGTGCCAGTGGAGCTTGACCTGCCGGACTGACCCTTTCCAGGTGGAGAGCAATAGGTTGGTGACCGGGACGAGGGCGATGGTGATCCTACCGGGGATGCCCGCGTGTTCTCGCTCCCCCATCGATTTCCCGATATTCAACTCGGTCGCATCGATAGCGTTCACCGATCCTATATCGATATGATGACTTCCTTGAAGTCGTCAGTGGCGGTATCTCATCTCGATCTTCGCCGGATGGCGAGGCCTACGATGAACAATATTAAGACCAAAAGAGAACCCGAAAGACCTGAGGGTGATTCATTATCATCATCATCGTCGTCATCCCACCCTGAAGGATCCTCGATGGTTAAGGTGAACCATAGGGAGCTTTCGTACTCTCCATCGCTCACAATGACCTCTATTCGATGGTGGCCTGCTGGTAGGCCATCGTAGACGAAGGAGAGGCCCTCATCAGAGGTGAACGTCTTGTACAGACCGGAGATGTTCGATTCGAATGTTATTGTGAGCAACTGGCCTAGAGCAAGGTCCGGGTCGTCCACACGTAGTGTGAATGTTACGTTCTGGCCAAGTTCCCAAATCGTGCCGTTCACCGGGGCCCTAAGGACTGGTGTCTGGGGTGGATCGTTCACGTTGACCACCGTTACGTTAATGGACCAGATATCGGTGCCTCCATCATCATCGCTGACCTCAAGTGTGAACTGGTGTTGGCCAACATCACCCTGCTTGGCAACGATGACTATGGTACCATTCTCCAGGACCTTTACCTCGGTCCAGGTCGATTCCAGCGCCCAGAACATCTTACCTCCTTCCTCGTCCGTTACCAGGAGCTCGAGATACGTCCTGGAACCCTCATAGACCTCCACCAGGCCAGGTTCAGTCATTGACCCTAATCTCTCGATCTGGGGTGGATCGTTGACCGCCGATACTTGCACCTCTATGCTGGCTATTATCCGGCCCGTACCATCGAATACAGAGATATTGATTGTATGGACACCCACCCACTCTTCGTAGCGAAGTATGAGTTCCATCCCCTCAATATCGATGAGCGCGTCGGCATTGCACTCCAGAGTGAGCTCGTCCATCGAGTTGTCCTCGTCAGATACATACGGTGAGATGTCTATCCTGGCATCCTCGTCCTCACGGACGATCTGGCGCTCGATCTCAGCGACGATAGGCAAGTCGTTCACTTCCTTGACATGGACGATTATTGTGGCGTTCACCGACAGGGAACCATCCGAAACGAACACCTTAACGAACTCGGTGAACCCGCCGGCGGTGTAATCGAAGTTAAGGTAGTGACCCTCGACCTGGCAATTGCTACTATCTGTGGTGACAACGAGATCCAGGTGCTCTGTGTCAGGGTCGTCGATGAATGGACCTACGTAGAAGACCGACCTTTCATCCTCGATGGCATCGAACTCTCCCAGCGATTCGATGACCGGGGGGTCGTTGACTTGTGTGATTATAAGGTTCAAGTAGGCGCTGGTGATGTTCTCTCCATCCGATACGTTGATCCATAGCGTATAGTTGCTGAATCCGTTGGGGATGGTCACTGTGATGTTGAAACCATCGACTATTCCGTAGGGTGACTCCGTGGTTACTTCCATTTCATCGACCGGGCCGTCGACATCATCCAAATATGGCCATAGATCGATGGTTTTGGGTATGTCCTCCACGACATGGAACTCGTTGGGAAGGTCCACGATGGGAGGGTCGTTCACCTGCTCGACCTGAAGGACGATATCCTTTGATACGTTCCAGAAACCGTCTGTAAGAACCACGGGTATCGTGACCTCAGGAATCCCGTTGGGGACCTGAAAGGTGATGGTGCGGCCTATTGAGACTACCACGTAATCGTGGTCCGAGACAACCCTCAGCATATACTGGGGTGTGTCCCCGTCGTTGATGTACGGGGCGAAGTCCACGCTAAACAGGATGTCCTCCGTCATCTCGATCGTGGGTACGGGTCCCCAGGAGGGGCGCTGGTCTATATCGAAGGTGAACAGAAAACCCTCGGTACCTCCGTTGAAGATTGGACCGATCACATCGCTGGAAACGGAGATGTCGGTGCTATGGGTGGTTCCCACAATGTATGCCCTTTCACCTGATGTTGAGAGAGAGCCACCGACCCCTGTTGTGAGCTCCACGTCACTACCTCCTAAGAATGTCGAGTAGTACAACTTCCCATCCTGCATATCTATGATGGAGAAGAAACTATCCCAATCCCCGTTCCTCTTTGTGTTGTATGCCCCAGGGGTGATGGGAAAATCGTCGCTATCTGACGATCCAGCCATGTATACGATGGAAGGTTCCCGGACCATGATTCTACCAGGATCTTCGCGGCCACTACCTCCGATATAGGTGGAGTAATCGAGTCGACTTCCCGAGGAATTGAGCTTGGCAACAAATAGGTCTTTGTCCCCTCCCAAGGTTTGATCGATTGCTCCCACGGTCGTGGGAAAATTGTTATTGTACGTGATTCCAGTAATGTACACGTTTTGATTGTTATCCACACAAATATCGGATGAATAATCCGTCCCTGAACCACCGATGAACGTGGAGAATTCAAGGGAGCTCCCACTAGCGTTGACCTTCGTCACGTAAAGGTCAAAGTCAGTGTTCGCACCATTGTGAGAACGGTCATAGGCTCCGATGGTGGTTGGGTAATCCGCACTTTCAGTATAACCAACCACGTATGCATTTCCGAAATCATCGACCGCAACGGACACTCCTTTATCTGTGTTTAACCCACCAAGGTAAGTAGAGAAGTTCAGGGCGCTGCCGTTCGGCTCGAACTTAACGAGGTATGCGTCCCTCTCGCCGTTGGGCGTGGTGTCAAATGCACCCGATGTGACCGGAATTCCACCAAGGTAGGAAGTGCCCACGATATAGGCCGATCCGTTGTCGTCCACAGCTATGCCCCTGCAATCGATGAGCTTGGATCCCGCATGGAAGTACGTGGAGTACTCCAGGTCTGTGCCTGATGGATTAAGCTTGACTACATATGCGCTGGTACCATAAGCACCAATTGATTGGCCGAAGGCTCCTGGGGTGATGGGGAAATTAGAGCTTCCGGTATCTCCGGTTACGTAAACGCTCCCCATTCCATCCACCTGGATACCGTAACCATGCTCGGTCCCTCCTCCACCAATGAAAGTTGAATAGATGAGCGAGGTCCCATCAGATTCTAATTTCATAACGAAGATATCTAAACCGCCATTGAATGTTTCATCGTAGCTGCCTACCGTTTTCGGGAAATTGCCACTGTTTGTATTGCCAAGGACGTAGATGTTACCGTCCTCGTCAGAGGTGACGTCCGAGGGCAGATCGGTCCCTCTGCCACCGATGTAGGTGGCGAACTCCAGGCTGGGATCGATGACAAGAGGGAGGTGAGTTCTGTACTCGTCCGTCCGGAATCCCACAGTATTTTGGCCCATAAGGTTGAAAGACACGACGACCTCCTCTCTGATATCCGCATGCTCCTGGTAGGCCGTGGGTGCCGAATCGCGGATTATTCTCACGGGTGTTTCGATCATCAGGTCACCGCTCGCATCGTCCAATGAGAGCCATTGGATACCCTCGTACCTGAGGGCGATATCCCTCGGGTCGCTCCCAGGAGCCACAAGGAACTCGTAT
>JAUVEQ010000283.1 GCA_030594725.1 Methanobacteriota archaeon | reverse complement strand
CAGTCC
Source organism: Methanobacteriota archaeon (assembly GCA_030594725.1). Classification (GTDB taxonomy): domain Archaea; phylum Thermoplasmatota; class DTKX01; order DTKX01. Next base: position 4,254 of record JAUVEQ010000283.1, on the reverse strand, counting down.
TCCTCTACCTCTTGCTTTCTAGCTATGTCCCTTGCGATCAATGCCGCTCCCAGTGCTCCTACGAGCTGCGGTTCGGGTGGCACCTTGACAGTGGTCCCCGTTTCCCGTTCCATGATCTCAGCGACGATGGGATGGAATGCGACCACCCCCCCAGTCATCACCACGGTGCCCCTGAGCGGGGACATCTCGGTCACGCGACGGATCACGGATTCATATGCCCCGAGCACCAGGTTCTCCAGGGGTTCGCCCGCCCGTATGCGTGACAGCATCTCCGTCGAAGCGAACACCGTGCAGTAGCTGTTGAGGGGAGCGGCCCTCTCGGAGCTTCTCGCCAGCCCGTCCAGCTGGTCGAGGGGGACCTCGAGCCGTCGGGCGATCTCCTCGAGGAAGACCCCGGTGCCCGCGGAGCACTTTCGGTTCATCCGGAACGACCTTCGACGTCCGGTAATGTCCAGGTCGATCACCTTCGTGTCCTGTCCACCGATGTCCACCACGGTCAAGGCCTCCGGGAAGGTGTGGTACGCTCCCCGTCCGTGGCATGTGATCTCGGTGACGGACTGGTCGGCCCCGGCCACGTTGGTCCTACCGTACCCCGTGGCCACAAGGGTCGATGGAGCGGGGTCGCCGGCCTCATCCAGGGCCCGCTTGAGGCACTCTCCCGAGGCCCTCGCGAGATCGGTGCCCGATGACATCGTGTGGGTCCCGATCATGATGCCCCCGTCGTTGATGATGACAACCTTGGTCGTGGTCGAACCCACGTCAACGCCGGCATAGTGGGAGTCGATCATCCCGGTCAGCCTCCCAGTTGTTCGACGTACGCCTCGATGTTGGTCACGAGCTGTTCGTCGGATACGAGCCGCAGGTCATTAAGGTCCCCGTCGATCACCAGGGCGGGGATGCCCGTCTCCTCCTGGATGCGCTGGGGCATCCCGTACCGGGCGTTGGAGTTCGCGGCGCAGGTCTTTGAGTCATGGAACACTATGCCATCGATGGAGTAGCGCTTGAGCATCTCCCGGATGTACCGTTCCTTCACCTCCTCGGACCTGGTGATGAAGATACCGCTGTACGCGCGGGCCATGCTCCTCCAGGGGTCCGACGGGTCGAAGTCGTTGAAGATCCAGCTGTTGCAGTAGGTGGATGCCACAACGGCACATCCAAGGCGGGCGAACAGCTCGGAGTGGGTCCGGAGGCGCCCCCAGATAGGCATGCCCTCCCAGTAGATCCGGTGTTGCTCGCCGTCCACGGCCGCGACGCCTTCACGCACCCTGTCCTTCATCTCCTTGAGGAGGAGGTCGTAGTACTCGACGGCCTCCTGGGTGCCCCGAAGGACCACGATGGGTCCCATGTGTATCGTGCCGTCGAAGAAGGTAAGGGGAGACGGGGAGTGGGTGGCGGTCTCGAGCACATCGGACCAGAGACGCGTGGCTATCAGGCTGAGCTCGACCGTCTCCGCGAGCCTATCCTTGTCCAGGGGCTCTTGGGTTATCCGCTCCAAATGGGGGACCAGGGCCTCGAGCTGGAATTGCACGTCCCCTATGATTGCCTCGTTGAGGTGCACGATGGCCCGGGGCGAATCGACCCCGATGGCTGGCACCTTGAAGTGTCTCGCGAAGTAGTTGAACCACTCTTGTACATCACGACACTGGTTGGTGTTGTAGACAAGCACGTCGGGCTTCGGTACGCTCTTGATTCCGTAGGCCCGAAGGAGAGGGGTCTCGTTCCGCAGGAAGGCGCCGATGTCCGAGGTCATGTAGGAGCAGACCTCGGGGGAGTACCCGATCGCGTTGGCGGCTGGGATATTCTCGGTGGCGGTCCGGGTGGAGCCCAGCATCGCCCCGTGGTTCTCGGGGAAGTAGACGTCGAAATCCATGGCGCGCAGGAGCTCGGCGGGACCAACACTGTTGCACCACGCCACCTTCCTCTCCCCGGTGCGTGCGCTGTGGTCCAGCCCCTTGAAGTGGGCCTGCATCAGACGGCCCATCTCGCTGGTCGCGGCGATGGGCTTGCGCTTTGGTCCCTTAGGTTCCCCCGACATGGTATTACCTTCCAGTGTTCCCATCCTGGTGTTGGGTCCAGGGAGAAATTGTTATAATATTAAAAGCCCTTAAGACTTTGCACTTTAAACAACCCTGTAAATTCGAATCAGTCAGTGTCCCGGCCAGGCCGGCTATGGTTCGAGATGGTGGGGGATTCACAATGAAATGGATGACTATGGGAGACATACTCCGGGTCAATGCGAAGAAGTACCCGGACAAGATCGCCGTCAAGGACGAGAAGCGGTCGATGACGTTCAAGGAGCTTAACGAGCGGGCTTGCCGGTTGGCAAACGCCATGAGGACCCTGGGCCTACGCCAGGGGGACAGGGTCGCCGTCCTCCTCTACAACAAGGTCGAGTACATGGAGATCTACGCCGCCTGCGCGAAGGCGGGGATAATCTGCGCCACCATCAACTTCAGGTTCATCGGAAAGGAGGTCAAGTTCATAATCGAGGACTCCGGCTCCCGCCTGATGTTCGTTGGCTCCGAGTTCCTGAAGCTGTCGGACGAGGTCAAGCCAGATCTCCCCCAGGTCCAGTACATAGTCCAGGTGGACGGCATCACCTGCGAAGGGTACCTATGTTACGAGGACCTCATCGAGAGGGCCTCGCCCAGGGGTCCGAGCCTCAGCGTGGACCCGAAGGCGCCATGGCTCCTTCTTTACACCTCCGGGACCACGGGCAAGCCCAAGGGTGTGGTCCGCACACACGAATCGTACATAGCCTTCGTCCTGATCAACCAGGTGGAGTTCGGATTCCAGCACGATGATGTCGGCCTCATCGTCATGCCCATGTTCCACGTCAACTCCACCTTCTACAGCTTCGTGTTCACGTACCTGGGGGCCACGGTCTACATCCACAGGGCTCACCTGTTCGATCCCGAGGACATCCTCAAGATAATCGACGAGGAGAAGATTACCTTCACCTCCCTGGTGCCGACCCACTACACCATGATGCTCAACCTCCCAGAAGAGGTCAAGGCCAAGTACGACCTGAGCTCGATACGGAGCCTGCTATGCTCCTCGGCCCCCGTCCGGAAGGAGACGAAGCTGGGCATCATGGAGATGTACCCCCACGTCAGGTTGTTCGAGGCCTACGGCTCGACCGAGGCTGGTCTCGTGACCACCCTCCGTCCCGAGGACCAGATGACCAAGCTGGGTTCGATAGGTCGTGAGTGCATCGGAAGCGACACCGTTCTCCTCCTGGACGACAAGGGCCATGATGTGGAGGTGGGCAAGGTCGGTGAGATATGGTCTCGAAGTCCCATGATGTTCGACTGTTACTGGGGCATGCCAGAAAAGACCCGCCAGTGCCTGCGCCTCGACGGTTACTTCAGCGCCGGGGACATGGCAAAGAAGGACGAGGACGGTTACTTCTCCATAGTCGATCGAAAGGACAACTTGATCATAAGCGGTGGCGAACACGTCTATCCCAACGAGGTCGAGGCCGTGATCTGCACCCATCCCAAGGTGATGGACGTGGCGGTCATCGGCCTTCCTGATGCCAAGTGGGGCGAAGCCGTCCACGCGATCATCATCCTGAAGCCGGGTTTGAGTATGCGCGAACGGACTGTGGTCGACTTCTGCAAGGGCAAGATGGCGGGCTACAAGAAGCCCAAGGGCGTGACGTTCCTGGAATCCGACGAGATGCCGAGGACCACCACGGGCAAGATCCGGCACAGGTCTCTCCGGAAGAGGATCATCAAGAGGTTGGAGAATCTCTGAAGATCGATGGTCTCCATCACAGGCACACTCTGGCGCCATGCCAGTAAACCTTATGAACCGATGAGAGCGTTACCTGACCCCACCTTTCCGGGGGGGATACAATGGATAGCGGACCATCTGGATTGAGGATAGGAGTGATCGGCGTAGGCCCCGTCGGCTCCATCCTCGCGGGCTACCTCTCGAAGGCCGGCGAGGATGTGAGGATCATCGACATCCTGAAGGATCACGTTGACAAGATACGAGAGGAGGGGCTCCACATCGGGGGCATGGTGGACGAGACGATCAAGATAGAAAAGACGTCCTACTCCATCACGGATCTGGCCGACCACGACCTGGATGTCATCTTCATCTGCGTGAAGGCCTCCTTCCTGCCGATCATCATCCGGGAGCTGGAGAAGGTATACAAGCCTGGCACCAAGGTGATAAGCTACCAGAACGGCCTTGACAACGAGCATATGTTGGCAGAGACCTTCGGGGAGACCAACACCCTGAGGG
>JAUVEQ010000079.1 GCA_030594725.1 Methanobacteriota archaeon | reverse complement strand
CATGCCCAAGAGCATCCTCCTCTGGCGCTCCCTCACCGAGTGGCTTGGGGGCATGGGCGTCATCGTGCTGTCGGTGGCCATCCTGTCCCGGTTCTTCGGGGGACGGGCCAACCCCCTCCTCATGCAGGCCGAGGTCCCAGGGGACCGGGTGACCCGGATGGCGCCACGGATGGCCCAGACGGCCCGGTTGCTGTGGGGCATCTACGTGCTCTTCACCGCGATGGAGGCCCTCATCCTGCTGTTCCTGGGGATGGGCGCCTTCGACGCCATCAACCACGCCTTCACCACCCTGCCAACGGGTGGTTTCTCGACCCACGATGCCTCCATCGCGTACTGGCACAACCCCGCCATCGAGCTCACCATCATGACCTTCACGCTGCTCAGCGGCACCTCCTTCGTCCTCCACTACCACGCGCTCCGTGGCAAGTGGCGGATGTACCTCAGTGACCCGGAGTTCCGCTTCGCGATACTGATCATCGCCTTCGGCATCCTGTTCATCACCGGGGACCTGGTGGTGCGTGGCATCTACTCCCTGGGGGACAGCGCCCGCTTCGCCTCCTTCCAGGTCATATCCATCACAACGACGACAGGCTATGCCACGGCGGACTACGGCCTGTGGCCCCTATCCAGCCAGCTCATACTCCTCTTCCTGATGTTCTTCGGAGGCACCCTGGGCTCCACCGGCGGCGCCATCAAGATGCTGCGGATGCTCATCATCCTCAAGAGCATCCGGCTCCTGTTCTACAGGGCGACCCACCGCCGCGGGGTGTTCCACGTGAAGCTGGGAAGGGTGACCATCGACGACGGGCAGGTGGCGAGCACTGCGGCCTACGTCATGCTCTACCTGGGCCTCACGGCAGGCGGCATGCTGATCCTGGCCATGCAGGGGGTGGACCTGGTCACAGCGGGCTCTGCGTCCGTCACCGCGATAAGCAACGTGGGACCCGGGCTGGGGGAGGTGGGCCCGACCGACAACTTCGCCGATCTTCCGGCCCTCTCAAAGATAGTGCTGGCCCTGCTGATGTGGGTGGGCAGATTGGAGATATTGGGTTGCCTGCTCCTCTTCTCGCCACGGGCCATCAGGGAATAACGGTCTCAACGCAACTTCGGGGTCTCGGACTCGTAGATCTCCACCTCGAAGGCCTCGTCATCGTCTCCCTCTCCCCCAGTGTCCTTCGCCTTCTCGGTCTTCTTGGCCTTCTTGGCCTTCCGTCCGAAGATGCGCTTGGCCAGGGACGGGGGTTCCAGCACCTCCTCGGTGGTGAGCTCGTCGTCCTCGCACACCACCGCCAGGCCATCGTCGTCGCAGAAGGGGGCGTCCATGCGGCGATGGTAGTCCTCGTACGCGAACACCACATCGCCCTTGGACAGCCAGCCGAGCAGCTTGGTCTTGTCGTAGGGGTCCACGACGGGCAGGTGGGAGACCCTCCGGTCACCCATGGCCCTCAACGCCTCCTCGCCCGTCTGGTAGGGGGTGACCGTGATCATGTCCGCTGTCATGAACTCCTTTGCCCTCAGGAACAGCTCGCCCCTGTTGTGGGCGTTGCGTGTGTCCTCGTGGGTGACGACCCCCACCAGCTTGTTGTCGTCGTCCAGGACCGGGAAGCCGTTGTGCCCCGTGCGACGGATTATCGCCACGACCTTGTGGAGCTGGTCCTCGGGACCGATGGTCACCACGTCCTCCCGCTGGACCATGACGTCCTTGACGCTGAAGAGCTGCATCACGTTGGGCTCCAGGTCGTGGACGATCTTGACGCCGCGGCGTAGCAGCTTGCGGGTGTAGATGGTCTCGGGGGAACCCAGGGTCGCCACCATGTCGGCGATGACGCAGGCGAACAGCAGGGGCAGGATGATCTCGTACACCCGTGTCATCTCGAATATGATGAGGATGGCGGTCAGGGTGCCCCTGGTGGTGGCCGCGACCAGGGCCGCCATGGCCACCAGGCCGTAGGCGCCGTACATCGCGGTGGAGTCGGGGAAGAAGTGGTTGAGGGTGGCCCCGAAGGCCCCTCCGGCCATGGCACCTATGAACAGGGCGGGGGCGAAGATACCGCCCGAACCCCCGGAGCCCAGGGTGAGGCTCACGCCCAGGATCTTGACCAGGGCCATCGCGGCCATCAGTCCGATGAGCCACGGGTTGGCCACCGTGTCCAGCCGGCCGTTGAGCACCTCCTCGATGCTCTCGTACCCCACCCCGTGCACCAGGGGGAACAGGATGCCCACGCCGCCCAGGAGCAGGCCGCCGATGGCGGGCTTGATCCAGGGCTTTGCCTTCAAGGCGTCGAAGAAGTCCTCGGTGCGGTACAGGAACTTGATGTACAGCAGGGCCAGCAGACCGCATATGATGCCCAGGCCCAGGTACGCGACCAGTTCCCAGGGGCTCACCAGGGTGAAGGTGGGGACGTCGAAGGCAGGGTAGGCGGCCCAGGGGTTCGCGGGCCACACGCCCGACTGGGTGAAGACGATGGTCGCGTCGACAATGGGGGCGATCAGGGTGGCCATGACCGATGCGATGACGATGGGGATGAAGCTGCGGGTCTTGAACTCCATCAGGATGAGCTCGATGGCGAAGAGCACCCCGGCGATGGGGGTGTTGAAGGTGGCGGCTATGCCGGCCGCTGCGCCACAACCCAGTAGGATCTTTGTCTGGGCCGGGGTCAACTTGAGCACTTGCGCTATGTTGGAGCCAACAGCCGAGCCCATGTGAATGATGGGCCCCTCGCGACCCGAGGAGCCTCCGGAACCGATGGTGATGGCGGATGCGATGCCCTTGACCGCGACGACGCGGAGGCGTATCCGGCCTCCGAAGCGGATGACGGAATCCATCACCTCTGGCACGCCGTGGCCCTTGGCCTCCCTGGCCCAGTAGTAGATGATGGGGCCGACCATAAGGCCGCCAATGGCGGGGATGAGGGCGTAGCGGGCGGGTCCCAGGAAGGACAGGGCCTCACCTCCAGCCAGGAAGAGGTGTTCCCAGATGAAGAAAATGAGGTAGCGGAACAGGACGGCGATGAAGGCCGTCACGGTTCCTATGAAGACGGCGAGAGTGCTGAGCTTGAGGTAATCCTGCTGCCTCTTCGTGGAGTGGATGTCCATTCCAGTGGGTCCGAACCGCAATCGCACGTCGTCACCTTCGGTCGTCAAGGCGACCAGAAGGTCCGAGAGATTCGTCAATGTGCGTATAAGGCTTTGGTTACGGTGATCTACGGCGGTACGGCTGGGGCCAGGTACCTATCTATCGTCCATCTATCGTCCACTGGGCACTGCCAGGGTCCGGATCAGTGTCCGTTGCCCACGACGATCTCCAGTTCGTCGGCGAGGCGCATGGTCGCGGTCGCCGCCTTCTTCCGGCCCATTCCACGGAGGGCGTTTGCCCGGCCTCTCCAGAGGGAGATGTAGAACCCATCCGGCATCAGCGTCCATTCGACGGGCCTGCTGACATGCTTGCGCTGGGTGTATGCGGGGTGGGCCTGGTCGATGGCCCTGTCGAAACCGGCCAGCGCCACTACGAACTCGCCCTGGGCCAGGGCCAGGCGGGCGTCCAATGATTCGCGGAAGGCCGACTCGATCCGCATGCGGCGGACCTCGCCGGGGGCGTACAGGCCCACGGCGCCGAAAATGACCAGGACCAGCAGGATAATGAGGGGGTCGTTCGCAGTGAGGGGCTCGAATGAATCGTCACTGGTCGGGGGAAGGGTCTCCACGGGATTCGCGGTGGCCCCGCCGCCGATGGCATCCGCGGGTTCCAGAAGGACCGATCCGCTGGTGCCAGGTAGACTTCCGGCATCGAAGTCGATGGGAAAGCCGATGCCCGAGGACACGGAACCATCATCGGAGGTCCCGCCAGTGGTATCACCACCATCATCGGACCCATCGGACCCATCGGACCCTCCGACAGTTGGGTCGCCGCTGGTACCTCCATCACCGTCCCCGTCCCCGGGGACCACGGGCACCTGAACGTCCTCGCCCAGGCTGACCATTGACGATGCAGCCAGGGACAGCAACAGGATCAGGGCAAGGGACAAGGTAACTCTTGAGAGGGAAATCTCTCCCACCTCCAACGGGACAGCCTTTCATTGTCGGTTCTGTATATTTATATGCTCCCGGATTGTTCACCGGTGGTATTGTTTGTCACGGCCCATCGATTGGGCCTCGCCGGCGTACACTGGCTCGGCTCCGGGTCACTCTCATTTCCGATATTTCCTTTTGAGAATGGATACCCAACCTTTATTTCCTTCGGGAGGGTGAATCCTTCTGAGGAATGGAAATGGTGGAGGACGAAGAGAAGTCCATTGATTCGGAGGAAGCGAACGTGGATGGGAGCGAGGAACAGGCTCCCTTCGCGGTAGAGGGACAGCCTGCTTACCAGCAGACCCCGGCCTACGGTGCTCCCCCGCCCTACCCCCCCCATGGGCAACATCCCTACGGCCAGCCCCCGGCCTACACACAATCGCCCAGTCAACCGCCCCAGGACATGATGAGCACCATATTCTGGAAATCTCTGTGGTTCCTGGTCCTGATCGGCGGTATCCTGATACTCGTCGGGCAGATCATGCTCGACGTTGCGGAGTACGACGACGAGGGCCTCATCAAGGCTGGCAGGATACTCCGGACCATCAGCGCCTTCATGATCGGCGTGCCCATGGTCATAACGGGGATCTACTACGACAGGGTCGGAGACATCGTCCGCTTCGGGCTCATCCTGAGCGGTATCCTGCTACTTGCCTTCGCATTCTTCTGAGGCCACGACTGAAAAGGGTCGTCCCTGCAAGGCAGGGCGCCCTCTCCAGGGCCGATATTATGGGTTTAAGGCCTGCATAGCTCGGCAGTGATAATAATCCGTGATACCCGAGGAGATGCCCTTTTTATATATACCCTCGATAGAGAGGTAAGATTGTTCACCCCCCCTTGAGGGGGGAGGATCGTGGTAGGTATTCCTCCTCCCTCTTCTGGGGTTGACGCTCAAAACCTAACCCCCCCCCCCGAAACGCCCCCAAGGGGCCACCCCGGCGCGGCCGTTCCGGCCGTGTCTGGCCCCGACATATGCCCTAAGGACCCACCGCATCCGCCCCCTCGACCACCCATTGCGTCTCTCCTCCTCTGGACCGGTCGGGGGGGCGGGTCGGCCCCTTTTTTTCAACAACCCCCATCCGACCACCAGTCCGGGCACTCCTCCACGTTCCCCGGCGGGAAAGTACAATAGGGGGGCAGTCATTTCGGTGACCATGGAACGTGTGCTGCTCACTGGAGGGGCGGGCTTCATAGGCTCCCACCTGGCAGAGCGCCTCCTGCGCGGGGGCATGGACGTGGTGGTGGTCGACAACCTGGACCCCTACTACGACGTGCGTCTCAAGCGGAAGAACCTCCAGGCCGTCGAGGCCGCCGCCAGGGCCGACGGGGCGGGGGACTACACCTACATGGACGGGGACGTGACCGACCTGGACGCCCTCCGGGAGATCGCCCAGCAGCACCGTCCCGACATCATCTACCACGAGGCGGCCCAGGCGGGGGTCCGGGCCTCGGTCGAGGACCCCTTCAAGCCCAACCGGGTGAACGTGGAGGGGACCTTGAACGTCCTCGTGGTGGCCCGCGACACCGGTGTCAAGCGACTTGTCAACGCCTCCTCCTCCTCGGTGTACGGCACCGTGGAGTACCTTCCCTTCGACGAGCACCATCCCACGAAGCCCGTGTCCCCGTACGGCGTCTCCAAGCTGGCGGCCGAGCAGTACTGTCGCGTCTTTTGCGAGATCTACGGCCTCCCCACCATATCCCTCCGATACTTCACGGTCTACGGGCCCAGGATGCGCCCGGACCTGGCGGTGCCCAGGTTCACCAAGAGGTTGCTGGCCGGGCAGGCCCCGGTCATCTTCGGTGACGGCGAGCAGACCCGGGACTACACCTACATCGACGACATCGTGGAGGCGAACGTCGCCCTCCTGGACCCCCAGCTGGAGCTGGAGGGACAATCCATCAACGTGGGCACCTCGAGCCGCATCTCCATCAACCAGCTCCTGGACGTGCTCCTGGGCCTCACGGACACCGAGGTGAAGGCGGTCTACCAGGCCAGGGCCGTGGGAGATGCCCGTGACACCTGGGCCGCCATAGACGAGGCACAGCGTTTGATCGGCTACTCCCCGTCGACGACCCTGGAGCAGGGCCTGGGCAGGTTCCTCGAATGGTTCCGCGGGGACCCGGAGGCCCAGGAACTGACGTTGTAGGCCCGGTTCAGTACTGGCCGTACAACTCCTGGGCTACCTTCTGCCTATTGCGCTCCAGCTCCACCCTGTAGAATTCCACGGTGTGGGCCAGACCCGCCTCGATGTCGATCCTCGGCCTCCACTCGAGGAACCGCTCCGCCATACTGGGGTCCATCTCAAGGATGGTCGGGTCCCCCTCCCGGTACTTCGATATGTCGTAGATCGGCTCCAGGCCACACCCGGTGATGTCCACCACCATCTCGGCGACCCTCGAGACCGGTAGCACGGGGCGCGAGCCCAGGTTGATCACCTGTCCCCTCGCCTCCGGGTACGAGGCGGCCCTCAGGAGCATGTTGGTCGCGTCGGTGACGTACGTGAAGTTGCGGAGAGGCCGGCCGTCCCCCAGGCGCAGCTCGATGCCCTGGAGGCACTGGATGATGATCGTTGGGACCACGAACTCCTCGGCCTGCCGGGGGCCGTAGACGTTGAATGGCCTCACGATGACCGCGGGAACGCCCTGGTCCCGCTGGTACGTCATGACCGTGATCTCCGCGCTCAGCTTGCCGTAGGTGTACGGGTCCCGGGGCTCGACGGGGTGCTCCTCATCGATGGGCACGTACTCTGGCTCGCCGTACAGTGCGGCGGTGGACGAGAAGACGAACAGGGGATGGGGCCACATATCCAGGGCCCTGTTGAGGAGGTTTATCGTGCCCTGGAAGTTGGTGAGACGGGCCGCCTCGGGATTGTTCTCGCACCGGGAGGGCGACGAGACCGCGGCCAGGTGGAAGATCACATCCACGTCGGGGATCTTGGCCATCGACTGGGTCCTCGACACGTCGCCCGTGATGATGGTCAGGGGGATGTTGGGTCCGGAGGGCAACCACTTGACGGGGGCCCGATGGACGAGGGCGAAGACGTGTTCGCAACGGTCCCATCCCAGCAGGGCCTCCACCAGATGGGACCCCATGAACCCGTCGGCGCCGGTCACGAGGCAGCGCATACCACCCCCAAGAGGTGGGCCATGCTATAGGCCTTTCGCTATCCGCCAGGGGTGGTCAACCTTACCCAAAGGTATATGAGAACGGCGCAACAATCGGGCCAGTATGTGGTCGTCTCGAGGGTTATTGGTAGCTATTGTGTTGTTAGCGATGGTGACCGTGGGCGCGCTCCTGGTCATCGCGACACCGGCCCACGCCGCCGACATATACATCCCTGGCGATTGGGTGGTCGACACCGTCGTGGAATACGAGGGAGACGAGATCATCGTCCGGGGGAACATCAACATCAAGGACGGCGGGCAGCTGACGCTGCGCAACTCCACCCTCATGGTGGACTCCCGCAGGGGGGACCGGTTCCGGCTGACCGTGGAGGAGACCGGCAACCTGTACGCCTATAGCTCCATCATCAGGAACCGGTACAGCAGCAACAACGACGAGCGGTTCTTCTTCGACGTCTTCAACGACACCATCTTCAGGGACACCTCCATCTCCCGCCTCTACGGCTGGAACGGCGATAACCCGGGAGGACTGAGGTTCTTCGAGGGCAACCACCTCATCGTGGGGTGCACCATATCCGACTCCCGGACCTACGGCATCTACACCCGCACCCCGATCACCATGCGGGAGACCACCATACGCTCCACCGGCTGGGCCCGGTTCACCATCTCCACCAGCGCACAGCTGGACGACATGTACTGGCTCCTGGAGAACTGCACCTTCATCGGCAACGTGAACGACCCCTACAGCTACGGTGTCTACACGTACGATAGCTACGCCGGTCAGTTCATCAGGAACCTCAACGTGAGCCACTGCAACTTCGAGGGGTTGTCGTACGGCATGTACATCAGGCCCTCGTGGCGCAACGGTGTGGTGGAGGCGTCCTACAACGACTTCGACCGGAACGTGTACGGCATCCGTGCCTACACCAATTCCATCGACATCCACTTGCACCACAACCACTACTCGGTGCGCGGGGGCGGTATCGGCATCCGGCTGTACCAGGGCAGCTACGGCAACTGCACCTGGCAGTTCGAGGACATCCGGGGCTCGAGCCAGGGCGATGGCACGGGCGCCTATCTCGAGGGTGCTGGCACCGGCACCCATCGGGTCCTGGACAACTCCATATGGGGAACCTACTACGGCGTCATCCTGACCTCCAGCACCTGCGTGGTCCGTGACAGCTACGTCAACTCCACCAACAACAACTTCTACGTGTACAACGGGGCCACCATCGACGTGTACAACACAGAGCACGACATCGGGTCGGGCTTCGTGGACACAACAGGTGGCCGCATCACTGGGTGGCAGCGTTTGAACATAACCTCCGTCAAGTGGTCCGATGGCACCCCCATCACTGAGGGCATCGTCTACCTGCTCAACGAGACCGACCAGCGCATTGGCTCGATCAACCTCACCCTTGGCCCGACCACCCTGGACTTCAAGCGCTGGGAGGCCAAGCGGTCGTACGTCTGGTACAACATCCGGGTGTTCCCGGCCCTCCTGGATGTGGACACCTACTTCAGGGCGCCCGAGCTCGACTACATGGAGGCCGGACCCCAGGACATCGTGTTCACCGACGACTTCGCTCCCCTGCTGACCCTGCCCGGTCTGCGTTCGGGGGAAAGGATCAACGTATCGTACCTCATACTCGAGGGCTCCGTGGTGGAACGGGGACGCGGCCTGTTGTCCGTCGAGGTGAGCCTCGGCGGCGACACCTGGCACGCGGCGAGCATAACCGACGAGATGTGGGACTTCGCGTTCAACCGGATCGACGACGGCAAGTACGACGTCCGCGTCCGGGCAACGGACAGGGCAGGGAACGTGGCCGAGATAGTGCGGGAGGGCGTCATCATCGACACCGAGCCTCCCATGATATTCCTGTACGAGGAACCGCCCCTCGCCACCAACGAACCCCTGCTGGTCCTGCGGGGCAGGACCGAGCCCGGCGCCACCATCTACATGGGACAGTCCATGGCTTGGCCCGACGAGGACGGCGAGTTCACCATCGAGTTCCCTCTCGTGGAGGGCACCAACGGCCTCGTGCTCAAGGTCCAGGACGTGGCCAGCAACTGGAACCAGACCGTTATGACCGTCCTGCTGGACATCACTCCCCCGACCCTTTCACTGACCGCGCCGGACAACGGCATCATCATCGGAGATCCCCTGGTCACCGTTGCGGGCAGCACCGAGCAGGACGCCA
>JAUVEQ010000189.1 GCA_030594725.1 Methanobacteriota archaeon | reverse complement strand
GGAATTCGACAGAATCGTGACACTCCTTACCACGCCCTCCCTCCACGGGGCGCCTCAGAAGCTGTCGTCGTCCCACTGGATCCGGTCCCCTCCGATGGACTCGAAGGTGTCCAGGGTGTCGGTGGTGGCAGGCAGGCCGGTGACCGGGCCCCGGGGCGCCTCTCCTATGCGCTTCATCAGGACGAAGTAGATGATCAGCAGGGCCACCATGAGGGCCAGGAACATCCCGAAGAGGGTCCACTCGGAGGTGTCGAAGAAGGGCTCCTCGATCACCTCCTTGCCGGTGAAGGAGGTGGCGGCGATGTTCCCGGTGGGGTCGGAGTTGTCGTCGTACACGGCCCTCGCGGCGATGGTGTGCAACTTGCTGTGGTCGGGCACGACGTACGGGACGAGGATGGTCAGCTGGTCTCCCGCCCTGATGTCGTGGACACCCTCGTAGATGGTCTGCTGGTTGTCGGTTATCGTGATGAGCACGCCCCTGGCAACGGAGGTCCCGGTGTTGCGGAAGGTGGCGGAGATGGTGATGTTCTTGCCCTCGAAGGGGAACGGGTTGCTCAAGAACAGCTCCGCGGGGGAGATGAGCACATCGGAGTTGAGCAGGTAGCACGTCACGTTGGAACGGGTGGTGCGGCCAGAGGTGTCGTTCACCTCGAGGACCAGCTCGTACTCGCCGTCGTCGAGGCTACGGGTGTCCCAGATAGCAAGGGTCCCGCCCATCACGGAGAAGGATTGGTCGGTGACGATGGGTATCCACTCCACGCCGTCCCGGGTCCAGTACAGGTTGTACAGGGCGATGTGGGGGTCGAAGGCGGTCCCCTGCACGGGCACCAGGCCGGTCAGGGTCTCGTTGACGACGGGGCTCGTGATCGAGGCCTCCGGCGCGTCCAGGTCGACCTCCGCCAGCACCTTGGTCGGGTCCTCGAGGAGGTTGCCCAGCTGATCGGTGCCCCGCGCCCAGAGCTCGTGGGTGCCGCTCTCGTAGCCGGTCCAGGTCCAGGACCACACGCCCGCGCTGTACGTGGCTGCCGACCAGGTGGCGCCGTCATCGGAGGATATCTCCACGTCGGCAACGCCGCTCCCGGCGTCGACGGCGGTACCCGTCAGCTCGATGACGGGGTTGGATATGACGGATGGCAGAAGGTCGAAGTCAACCACCGGCGGCGAGGCGTCCTGGACCGAGCTGATGGCCGTGGACCAGCCGCTGGCGTGCTCGAACGCGTCCCGGGCCCGCACCCTGTAATGGTAACGGACCCCGTCGGCCAGCATCCTGAAGGTGTGATCGGTCTTACCGATCCATCCCGAGGTTGCCACGATGTCATCGAAGCCCTCGTCGGTGGCCGCCTCCACCATGTACTGCACACCGCCCACGCCCGCATCGTAGGAGGGCAGCCACTCCACGGTATTGGTGGAGCCCGCGGTGTGCTCGGGCTCGGGCTGGAGGAACGGAACCTGGGGCGGCGAGGCGTCCTGGGTGGTGTTCACGGACACGGACCAGGAGGAGCGCTGGTCGAAACCGTCGCGGCTACGCACCCTGTAGTAGAGGGGCGCGCCCTCGGAAAGGTCGGTGAAGGTGTAGCTGGTGGTCATGATCCACGGGCTGCTGTCGACCAGGGTCGAGAAGGTGGGCACGGGGCTCACCTCGACCATGAACTCCACGCCGCCCACGCCCGCGTCCATGACGGGACCCCACGACAGGGTGGTGTCCAGGCCCTTGGTGAAGGCGGGGAGGGCGTCGGGGAAGGGCACAGGTGGTGGCGAGGCGTCCTGGGTGGAGGACACCACCGGGCTCCAGGCCGAGGTCCACGCGAAGGAGTCCCGGGAGAGCACCCGGTAGTAGTAGACCGTGCCGTCGGCGAGGCCGGAGAACACGAAGGAGGTGGACCGCAGCCAGCCCGAGTCCTTGTCCACCGTGGACCAGGTGGGGTCCGAGGTACCCTGGACCTTGTACTCCACGCCTCCGATCCCCAGGTCCACTGAGGTGGACCACTCGAGGCGGTTGATGGTTCCCTGGGTGTACAGTGGCTCCGAGGCCAGGTACGGGATGGAGGGCGCGCTGGCGTCGAAGGTGGCGCTCTCGCCGCCGGCCCACGGGGTCAGATGTCCGAAGGCGTCCCTGGCGCGCACCCGGAAGTGGATCCTCACGTTCTCGGGCATCCCTCCGAAGGTGTGGGTCGCAGAAGCGACCCAGTCGGAGTTGCCGCCGGGGGTGGCGAAGGATGGGTCGTCGTCCCACATCGCGTAGTACTCGACGCCCGCCACTCCCAGGTCCACGGCCGGGTTCCACGAGAGGGCAACGGCGCGACCCTTGGTGAACTCGGGCAGTTCGTTGAGGGAGGGCGTGCTTGGCGGGGAGTTGTCCTGGATGCTGCCCACGGATGGTGACCAGGCGGATGCCTGGCCCAGGGCGTCCCGGGCCCTGACCCGGTAGAAGAGGGTCTGGCTCTCGGGAAGGCCCCCGAAGGTCCACTCGCGGATCGGCACCCAACCGCTGTTGCCGTTGGGCGATGCGAAGGTCGGGGTATTGTCCCACTCGACGTAGTACTGGACGCCGCCGATCCCGGTGTCGATGCTCACCGACCACTCGAGGTTGATGCTGGTGCCCTGGGTGTAGATCGGCAGGGGCGCCATGGTGGGCCTGTCGGGCGGGGAGGCGTCCTGGGTGGACCTCTCCACGTTGCTCCAGGGGCTGCGGTGGTCGAAGGCGTCCCGGGCCCTTACCCGGTAGTAGTAGGTCACACCGTCGGTGAGGCCCGTGAAGGTAGTCGAGGTCTCCTGGCCCCAGCCGTAGGTGCCCACTATGTCGGCGAAGGCCCCGTCGGATGCCGCCTGGGCATAGTATTCCACGCCTCCTATGCCCGCGTCGACGGAGTCGGACCAGGATATGCCGTTGGAGGTTCCCTGGGTGAACTGGGGCTCCGCCGCCATTGAAGGCTGGCTCGGCGGGCTCGCGTCCTGCTGGGAGTTCCGGACCGCGGACCAGGCCGACACGTGCTCGAAGGCGTCCCTTGCGTGTACGCGATAGTAGTACATCACGCCGTCGGACAGACCGGAGAACGTGTGGGCGGTGCTGGAGATCCAGCCGGAGGTGCCGCCTACGGTGGCAAAGGTGCTGGAGGTACTGAGCTGGACCTCGTAGGTCACGCCACCCACGCCAGCGTCGGTCACGGCGTTCCAGGCGAGGGTGTTGGTGGTCCCCTTGGTGACAGTCGGCTCCGCGGCCAGGGTGGGGACCGGTGGCGCCCGGTCGTCCTGGGTCGAGCTGACGAAGGCGGACCACTCGGACCGCTGGTCGAAACCGTCGCGGGACCTCACGCGGTACCAGTACCTGTCGCCATCGGCCAGGTTGTTCCACGTCCACTTGGTGGAGGTGATCCAGCCCGAGCCGAAGGGGTTGGTGAAGGCCCCGTCGGTGGACAGTTCGGTGTAGTACTCCACACCGCCTATCCCCTTGTCGGTCACGATGTCCCAAGAGACGGAGTTGGAGATGCCCTGGGTGAAGGTGGGCTCGGCGTGCATGCCGGGCACCGGGGGTGCACTGGCGTCCTGGGTGGACCAGACGATGTTGCTCCAGGGCGTGTAGTGGTTGAACGAGTCGCGGGACCTGATGCGGTAGTGGTAGCGGGTGCCGTCGGACAGGCCAGAGATGGTGGCCCAGTTGCCGTCCAGCCGGTCCAGCTCGCCGGTGATGCTTGCGAACACCGAGCTGGTGGACCACTGGAGGTGGTACTGCACACCGCCCACTCCTGCATCCACGGAGGTGGACCATGCGACGGTGTTGAGGGTGCCCTTGGTGAATGCGGGCTCCAGTTCCATGACGGAGGTCGAGGGTGGCGAGTTGTCCTGGGTCGAGCTGACCACGTTGGAGTACGGGGACCGCTGGTCGAAGGAGTCCCTGGACTGGACGGCGTAGTAGTAGGTCACGCCGTCGGCCAGACCCGAGAAGGTGAAGCTGAGGCTGGTGATCCAACCTGAGCTGAACATGGGAGAGCCCATGTCCGCGGTATTGTCCACGTAGACCTGGTACTGCACTCCCCCTATGCCGGCGTCCGTCGACCCCTGCCACTGGACGTTGTTCGAGGTCCCCTCGGTGTACGAGGGCTCGATGCGCATGATCGGCGTGGTGGGCGGCGAGGCGTCCAGCCGGGACCATCTGGTGGCGGACCAGGAGCTGGTGTGGCCGAAGGCGTCCCTCGACCGCACCCGGAAGAACCACCAGGAGTTCTCCGCCAGGTTGGAGAACGTGTGCTCGGTCTCGGTGGTCCATCCGGAGTTGCCGTTGGGGCTGCGGAAGAGCCAGTCGTTGTCGTACTCGATCCAGTACTGCACTCCTCCCACGCCCGCGTCGGTGGAGGGGTCCCATTCGAGGGTGATGTCGGTGCCCTGCTGGATCCAGGGAGGCGCCGGGAAGTTCGGCACCGACGGTGGCGAGTTGTCCTGGGTGGACCTCTCCACGTTGGACCACATGCTCACCTGGTCGAAGGAGTCCCGGCTGTGCACCCTGTAGTAGTACGTGGTGCCGTCGGAAAGGCCGCTGAAGGTGTGGGAGGTCCCCCGTATCCATCCGGAGGAGGAGACGGTGGCGAAGGTGGGCGAGGCGCTGGCCTGGGCCTCGTACTCCACACCGCCCACGCCGCCGTCGCCCACGGCGGTCCAGGCGATCGTGTTGGCCGTGCCCGAGGTGTACTCGGGCTCGGCCGTCAGGAAGGGTGCGGTGGGCGCGCTAGCGTCCTGGGTAGAAAAGACCACGTTCGAATAGGAGGAGACGTGATCAAGCGCGTCGCGCGCCTGCACCCTGTAATAGTAGGTCCATCCATCCACCAGGCCCGAGAAGGTCCAGGACCGGGATGTGATCCAAGCCGATTCGGAGATAACGGTGGTGAAGGTGTTGGTGGTGGAGATCTCGGCCTTGTACGTGATGCCCCCGGAGCCCCCGCCATCGCTGGAGGCCGACCATCCGACGGTGTTCGTCGTGCCCGGGGTGAACGCCGGTTCGGCGGTCATGGTGGGCGCCGTAGGCGCGGTGTTGTCCTGACGCGACCAGATGGTTCCCGACCAGGTCCCGATGTTGCCCGCGGCGTCCCTTGCCCTCACCCGGTAGAACCACCAGGTGTTCTCCGCCAGACCGGTGAAGGTGAACTGGGTCCCCGGGATCCATCCGGAGTTGCCGTTGGGGGACCGGAAGAAGAAGTCGTTGTCGTACTCGACCCAGTACTCGACACCGCCAGAGGTGCCGTCGATGACGGCGTTCCAGAAGATGGTGTTGGAGGTGCCCTTGGTGTACGTGGGCTCGGTGGTTATGGTGGGCGCCGGGGGCGCCGTCGCGTCCTGGGTGGACCGTTCCACGTTGGACCATTGGCCCTCCTGGCGGAAGCCGTCCCGGGCGTGCACCCGGTAGTAGTACAGGGTCCCGTCGGTGAGGCCGTTGAAGGTGTGGGTCGTGCCCGTGATCCACCCCGAGGTGGCCGCCACGGCGGCGAAGGAGGGCATCGTCGAGGCCTCTATCTCGTACCCCACGCTCCCCACGCCCGAGTCGGTGACGACGCTCCAGGACAGGATGTTGGAGGTGCCCTGGGTGTAGGTGGGCTCCGGGAACAGGAAGGGCGCCGGAGGCGCCCGGGAGTCCATGGTGGTGGACGTCCAGCCCGACCAGCCGCTCTCCTGGTCCAGGCCGTCCTTGGCCCTGACGCGGAAGTAGTAAGTGTTGCCGTCCAGCAGGCCCGAGAAGGTAAAGCTGCGTTCCGACTGCCACAGGCTCTCGCCCAGAACGGGGGAGAAGGCGCCGGACAGAGCGTACTGGGCCTTGTAGGTCACCTGCCCGATGCCAGCGCCGTCGGAGGATGCGGACCAGCCGATGTCCATCGACGTGCCCTGGGAGTACTGGGCGAGGGCGGTCATGGTGGGCACGCTGGGCGCGCTGGCATCCTGGCGGGAGTAGGTCCACGCGGACCAGCCCCCGGTGTTGCCCAAGGCGTCCCGGGCCCGCACGCGGTAGTATAGCCATACGTTCTCCGGGAGACCGGTGAAGGTGGCCGAGAGCTGGGTGGTCCAGGCCGTGGTGCCGTAGGTCCACCGCTCGCACTG